>DASXTZ010000085.1:0-3146 GCA_036505135.1 Ignavibacteria bacterium | reverse complement strand
GTTGATCCTATATATAATATAGATATAGTCATTAAAAGTATGTTAAATGTCAGAAAAAACTTTCCGCAATGTATTTTGATATTAACTGCCAGGAAAGAACAATTAAATTCACAGTTACAGGATCTTATTCATAAAAACAGCCTCGAAAAGAATATTTTTTTTGCTGGTTATCAGGATAGGATTAAAGATTTAAAGTATTTCTATCGTGATGCAGATGTCAATATTTCAGTTCCCTCAAGTGATTCTTCTCCGTTCTCTGTTTATGAAAGTATGGCTTGTTTAACGCCAAATGTTGTAACTGATCTGCCATGGCTTTATTCTAATTTTGTACCCGGAAAACATTTATTGGTGTGTTCCGTTCGTCATGAAGAATCCCTTGCAGAGAATATAAAAAAAGTTCTTGACTGCCGTCACGAACTCGATCTGTTATCAGCATATAATATTATTTATGAGAGAATAAATCTGAATAAAGAAAATGAAAAATTAGAAATACTTTACACAGAAAATTTAAGGAGAATTAGAGGATTTAGAGAGAACTAATAAATACTCTTATAAAAAAAGTATATATCGAGTGTTAATAATCCGATGCAATTACAGTTTTTAATAAAACAGAAATAAAATAAGCAATAAAACTTTATGACAATTTGTAAACGCTGTGTTTTGGATGAAACCGTCATGGATATCTGGTTTGATGAAAATGGGATTTGTAAATATTGTCACATCAATGATGAAATGGAAAAAAGACATCCTTTAGGTGAAGCCGGGGAGAAACATTTAAGTGAGTTAATCAGCAAAATTAAAAATGACGGAAGAAATAATAAATATGACTGCATTGCAGGTGTAAGCGGGGGCAGGGATAGTACATACACACTACATAAAGCTGTTCAGCTTGGATTGAGACCACTCGCTGTTCATTTTGATAACGGTTGGAATTCCGACATATCAGTCAGCAATATTAAAAATGCCTGTGAAAAACTTAATGTAGATTTACATACTGTAGTTGCGGATTGGGAAGAATTCAAGGACCTTCAAATTGCTTTTCTGAAATCAGGAACTCCGGATGCTGATATTCCTGCAGATTATGCTATTTATTCGGTTTTATATGACGCTGCTAATAAGGAGGGTGTCAAATATATTCTTAATGGTCACTCGTTCAGAACTGAAGGTACATCGCCAATAAGCTGGACATACATGGATGGAAGATATTTGAAAAGTGTACATAAGCAATTCGGAAAACTAAAAAAGATAAAGAGTTTTCCTGTTATGTCAATGACTAAACTGATTTACTATGTTTTTGCCAAACGAATAAAAGAAGTACGGTTAATGGAATATATCAATTACGTAAAAAAAGAGGTTGATTCAGTACTCGAAAACCAGCTCAACTGGAAATACTATGGAGGGCATCATCATGAAAATAATTTCACAAAGTTTTTTCAGTCATATTATTTACCTCAAAGATTCGGAATAGATAAAAGAAAAACCGAACTTTCTGCTATGATAAGATCAGCTCAAATTACCAGGGAGAAAGCTTTAAATGAGATTCAGGAACACACATATCATTATGAAAAAGAAGTAGTTGAATATGTAATTAATAAACTTGGATTGACCCAGAAGGAATTTAATACGATTATGAATGCACCGATAAAATCCCATGATGATTATCCAACTTACCTTCCCATTATAAGAACACTTAATTATCCTATTAAAATTGCTGTCTCATTCCATCTGTTACCTCAAATACTATATTTAAAATATGCCCGATAATTCAAAAAAGATAGTGATTGTTGATTATGGTATGGGAAACCTCCGTTCTGTTTTTAATAAATTTCGAAGAATGGGATATATTTCAGAGGTTTCTTCAGATCCTAATGTCATTAAGAAAGCTGATAAATTAATTTTGCCGGGTGTTGGTCATTTTGCTAAAGGTATGAGAAACCTCGAAGAAAAAGGCATAATTGATGTTTTAAGCGATAAAGTACTTCATGAGAAGATCCCGATATTTGGTATCTGTCTTGGCATGCAATTATTTTCTGAATATAGTGAAGAAGGAGATTGTCAGGGTTTAGGATGGATAAAAGCAAAAACAGTGCACTTTAGAATTAATGATAAAATAAAATTTAAAATTCCCCATATTGGCTGGAATACTGTCAATATAGTTAACAAAGCCGGGATTGATGATTTCCTGACTGAGGATGACTTTTTTTATTTTGTTCATAGCTATCATATTCAATGCATAGATAACACAGATGTATGGATGACTTCATGGTATGAATTTGAATTTATATCTGCTATTAAAAGAGGTAATATATTTGGTACGCAATTTCATCCGGAAAAAAGTCATGATACAGGATTTAAATTACTGAAAAAATTTATTGAATTATAGTATGTACAGACCAAGGGTAATCCCTTTATTGCTCTTACGGAATTTAGGATTGGTAAAATCTGTAAAATTTAAGAACCATCGATATATTGGCGATCCAATTAATGCCGTTAAAATATTTAATGACAAAAAAGCGGATGAACTGGTGTTTCTAGATATTAAGGCAACAAAGGAAGACAGATGTATACCGGTTGAATTCGTGCATAAGGTTGGTGATGAAGCAAATATGCCGTTCGCTGTGGGAGGAGGTATCAAAACAATTGAAAATATTCGCGACATTTTAAATTATGGTGCTGAGAAAGTAATTATTAATACTGCGGCATATGAAAATCCGGATTTTATTAAAAGAGCTGCTGACTCATTTGGCTCTTCTACGATAACAGTATGTATTGATATAAAAAAAAAATTATTTGGTAAAGAAAAAATCTGTTTAGCTGGAAGCGGTAAAGAAATCCATGAAGATCCTGTTTCATTTGCCCAAAAAATGGAAGAATACGGTGCAGGAGAAATAATCATCCAGTCCATTGATAAAGACGGTACTTATGAGGGATATGATCTGGAAATAACAAAAAAAATATCTGTGTCTGTAACTATTCCGGTTATTGCTTTGGGTGGAGCAGGAAAATATTCTCATTTCAAGGAAGCAGTAAATATTGGAATGGCATCTGCAGTTGCAGCCGGAAGCATTTTTGTTTTTCATGGTCCCAGGAAGGCTGTACTGATAAGTTATCCTTCCAAACAGGAAATAAAAGAAATATTTGAATGA
>DASXTZ010000084.1:0-3845 GCA_036505135.1 Ignavibacteria bacterium | reverse complement strand
CAAAATTATTTTCAACAGGAGCTATTCCGCAAATACCCATTTTTGTTGATAGCCCTCTTTCTACACACGTTTCAGATGTCTTTAAGCTGCACCATGAATATTTTGATAAAGAGGTATCGGAGCTAATTTCCAAAGGGGTTGATGTTTTTGGATTTTCAAATCTTACCTATACTAAAGATGTTGAAGAATCGAAACAGCTCAATAATTTTAAGGGCGTATGCATGATAATTTCAGCTTCGGGAATGTGCGAGTCAGGGAGGATATTACACCATTTAAGAAACAGTATCAGCAGCGAGAAAAATACAGTTCTTATAGTTGGGTACCAGGCTCCCGAAACCCTTGGCAGAAGGCTGGTCGAAGCTAAAAATGAGACAGGAAAGTTTGTAAGAATTTTCGGAGATGAATACCCGGTGAAAGCAAAGATTTATGTATTAAATTCATTTTCCGCTCATGCAGATAGAAATGAGCTTATTGAATATTTTAACAAGTTTGATAAAAATATACTCAAAGGGGTTTTCCTTGTGCATGGCGATTATGACCAGCAGCTTTTGTTACAGGAAGCTTTGAATGAACATAACATAAAAAATGTTGTTATACCAGAAAAGGAAGACGAGGTGGAAATTTGAATATATTTTATTTATATGGTAAAGAGTTAAATTTTTGTTAATATAAGCCTTTATTAGCCCATTATAAGCCAACTATTAACTTGTAATTAAATTTTCAATATCATATTTTTTAGTATTCAAAAAATTCATTTCGCCTGGCCAGACTCTTCGAGTTGTTGAATCGTGGAGCAGGCAGGTAAACTAAAACATAGTGGAGGTCTTATCATGAAAAAGACTTACAGTATTTTGACGTTATTAATCCTTTCAATTTTTTTAATTTCAAATTCATATTCACAGCCCCAATACTATAATTATGATACTGTAGGAGGTGCTAACTCTTTTCCGTTCAATGTTGCTGCCGGTAAACAGGTTCAGTGGCTTATTCGTGCAGGGGAGATTAACAGGCCAAATTCCGCCCCTTCAGGAATAATAACAAAAATATGGTTTAAAACATTATCTTCAGCTTCTCCTACATTCACAAATCTTACTATTAAACTTGGCCTGACAACAGATAGTACGCTACCAACAGGGGGGCTTTATACAGGACAGCTTGATACGGTTTATTACAGAGCATCAGTGCAGCTTACAGCAGTTACTGGTACTTTTATTAGCATTACATTAGACCGGCCTTTTCTTTATGATAACACTAAAAGTATTGTTATAGATGTTCAGCAATGCGGTATGACTGGAGGCGGCTTTACTGTACAGCAAAGAACTTTGACCCCATTCAGAAGAAACTATTTAACTAGCGCTGCATGTCCGCAGGTCTACCAGGGACAGGATGGCACATGTACAGGATTCGGAGTTAATATCACGCCAATTGTGCCGCAATATTTCAATTTTAACACTTCAGTAGGAACTAATACTTTTCCATTTAATCAAACTGCGGGTAAAATGGTTCAATGGCTGGTAGGCCCGGGAGAATTTAATCAGCCATCAGGTGCCCCTGCAGGCAATATTACGGCAGTTTATTTCTTTATGGGTGGTACTGGTGCTACAGGACGTGTATTTACAAACTTCACAATCAGAATGGGACGGACATCACTTACATCATTACCTACAGGTGCTTTTTACACGGGACAGCTAGATACGGTTTACTTTAGGGCATCAGTAGCTCTTTCCTCAGCTACAAATGCATGGATGACCATTCCATTGGATAATCCGTTTCTTTATTATCCTGATTCAAGCTTAATAATAGAAGTTGGACAATGCGGCTATACTCCAACTACAGGCCAAATGTATATTTGCCAAACAACTCTTTCGGGTAACAGAAGGTCATGGAGTGTTGGCGGATGTCCTTTTGTTTACACCGGTCAGGGAGCTCAGGTAGCACATTGCGGAATATATATTCCCATCCCTGTAGGCATATATAACAATAGTAACGAGTTACCGGCAACATTCAGACTTGACCAAAACTATCCTAATCCGTTCAACCCGGTTACTACTATAAGCTTTGGGCTTCCAAAAGCTTCAAATGTAAGGCTAATTATTTATGATATTTTAGGCCGGGAGGTTGCAGTTCTTGTAAATGAATTTGTTAAAGCAGGTAATCATTCTGTGGATTTTGATGCTAGTGAGATTGCAAGCGGTGTTTATTTATATAAACTCGTTGCCGTTAATTTTGTTGAGACAAAGAAAATGATGTTAATAAAATGACGAAGTCATCCTGAGCACAGCGCCTGCCTAGCTCGGCTCCCACCACGCCACGCGATGCTGTAGGCAGTCACAGGATCTAATACTTTACTTCAGAAGTCTTCATGACTTCTGAGTTTACGTTTTAAAGCCTGGAATAGGAATATTCCGGGCTTTTTTATACTTATTTTTTCGGTTAGTTATTATCAGTAAATATAATCACCATATGAGTTAACTATCTTCAAAAAGTTTTGCTTGTTTAAAGACCTTACTATAATTATTTACTTGTAATAAAGTTTTCAAAAAAGTATCTTATTATGTTTAATAATTTATTTCTAAACTAATTATGGTGGGGTTTATTATGAAAAAGATTTTCACTGTTTTCGCAATCCTTTTATTTACATCCGCTGCAACAACAATCGCGGATCCACAATATTACAATTACAATAACGGGACGTCATATAATTCTTTCCCGTTTAACCAGGCAGCCGGTAAGATGATTCAAGGCCTTATTGCTGCTGGAGAATTTAATCAACCAGGAGGCGCTCCATCTGGTAATATCACCAGTTTTTCGGTGAGGATATCAAACGGATACCCGTTAGGTCCTGTAACATATACCCAGTTTAGGATACTATTTCTGGATACTAATCTGACAGCATTACCATCAGGGTCACTGGTAAGCGGAAACTGGGATACTGTTTACTACAGGGCAACCACTGCAACTATCAATGCTCCTGCAAATACCTGGCTTGATTTTCCACTGGATCATCCTCATGCCTACAATAACACAAGAACTCTTGTTTTTCAAATTGAACAGTGCGCAGCCAGCGGAACATTTACAGGATTTAGCCTTCAACACACGACTACTGGAACTTTCAGGAGAACTTTTAGTATCGGCGGCTGCCCGTTTTCCTATGGGGGTACCAGTTTATACGTTCCTAATTGTGGTGTAAATATTTCAATTAATTGCGGTTACACATGGGCATCTCAGGTATCAGGAGTAACAAATCTTTTGCAGGCAGTATGGACAGTAAATAATAATGTAGTATGGGCAGCAGGAGCAGCAGCAACGGTTCGCAAGACAACCGATGGCGGCACGACATGGACAAATGCTAATCCCAATCCGGGAGTTATTACAGGAGATATTTATAACATATGGGCATTGGATGTTAATACTGCATTATGTACAACTTCGCCAAATGCAACATTTATTTACAGGACAACCAACGGCGGAACAAACTGGACACAGGTATTTACACAAACAGGCGGTTTTATAGATGCAATTATATTAAGAGATGCCAATACAGGTTTTGCATATGGAGATCCTGTAGCAACACGATGGTCATTATGGAAAACAACCAATGGCGGAGCCAACTGGGATTCGACGGGATTATATTTGCCTCAGGCAGGCTCAGAGGCAGGGTGGAATAATGCTATGTCGATTGTAGGCAACGATATATGGTTTGGGACTAACAATACGAGGGTATACCATTCGACTAACTTTGGAGCCACGGGCTCATGGAGCTTTGGAGCATCTACAGGTAGCGTAAGCACCTATGGAGTATGGTTTACCAATGCAACTACAGGTATATGTGTAGGAACAGTTGC
>DASXTZ010000083.1:0-7338 GCA_036505135.1 Ignavibacteria bacterium | reverse complement strand
CATCCGAAATTTTTTCTTCTTTAATTAACTTTAAATGTTTGGGCTGGAAAAGCCAGATTATTTTGCCGGGATTTTTGGGTGGAAATTTTTCTATATCTAAACAGCATATGCCTCCTTTTTTAAACTCAATAACAGAATTATCTATCCCGACCAGCTTTGAGGCAACAAATCCAAGATGCGGCTCGTGTCCAACTATACACACTTTTTCAAGAGCATTATATTCACTTAAATATTTAAACAGGCTTCGCTGCGGATTTCCCGGGAGTAAATACCCGGTTACTGATATTTCCCTTTTATATCCTGTATGTTCAGCAAGGATTTTTGCGGTATGAAGCGCCCTGATGAGAGGACTGGAAATAATCACATCAAAGGAGCCCGCAATTTTGTTAATTGCCTTTGCGCCCTCGGTCATTTTTGAAATGCCATCTTCAGTCAGGGGACGGTCATCATTTGGATATCCAACAGTCCCCCGCGGCACGGCTACTGCATGTCTTAAAATATAAAGCTGCATATTAAGAATAAGGTGAGATCTTTTGTTAATAGAGACTGCTTATTCATCCGGCAAAATAATCAAAACAGTTTAATTATTCTATCTCCACCCTTATACAAAATCAGTATGCTTATATATTAACAGGTGCTCTCCAGTCTGCAGTCAAAAGATTTCCAGCTTCCATCCTCTTTTAAAAAATATGCCGAATAATAAGAACACCCTATGGAGAAGTTTATTCTCGCCTGCGTTAAATCTCTATTAAAATTAATTTCATAGAGAATCGGATCTGAAAGTACTTTCAACCTGTCTATTATAGGTGTATACGTATTCCCCTTTGCAAGTACTATTATGTGATCAGCTAAAAAGGTTTTCCTTTTTTCATAGTCTTCCTTAACAAGCTCGGAATCTTTTTCATCTGTTTTAAAGAATTCCCTGATATATTCATAGAAATCATTTGTAAGATACAGCGTTTTTATCTGCCTTTCCTGGCTGGCCAATTTAATATTCGGACGGAAATTAATTATGCTGTCCTTTTTTGATGCATCCCATGCAGCCCTGTAAACTTCGTATGTTGTATCAATATTTTCCAGGTCAAGCACGTGGTAGGTTATGCTGTTATTTGCCACGTAGTAGTTTAAATCAGTCAGCAGGTTGGTGTACCTTTCAAGCTTATATTTTGCAAACGGGTCGCTGTTAAAGCAATCATAATAATAAGCGGTAAGCCCATAAACTGAAATTACCTCTGAAGATTGTTTATCAAGTTCCCCGCTTATAACAGGAGAAACATCGGCTTCCCATTTGGCAAAAAACTCATCTAGCATAATTTTAGAATTATTTTCATACGCTTTTTGCAGCATGGTTCCCATGGGCTGTGAAAAAAGCATTCCGCAGCCGAAGAATAAAATTAGTATTATTTTTTTGATTTTCATACCGTTAAAATTTAAGTTTTTCCTAACGCCGCAGAAGCGCCAGTATTATAATCATATTCCATATGTTCAGCAATCTTTTTGCCTAAATTTTCCCCAATTAGCTTATCTATAACAAATAATGACATATTTATACCTGCTGAGATGCCCCCGGAAGTTACTATTTTCCCGCTGTCAACATACTTTACATATTTAACAAGATTTATGTTCGGAAAGTTTTTTCCAAATTCCTCATAAGAGCCATGATGGGTAGTTGCTTCTTTAACATTCAACACACCTGCTTTGCCGGCTATAAAAACACCTGTACAAACTGTAAGCAATAATTCAAGGTCGTCAAACACCTTTTTAATCCATCCGGTTATAACAGGATTGTTCATTTGAAATTTCCTTCCATTTCCGCCGGGTACAAGAAGTATATCTAAAGCAGGGCAGGTATTTATTGAACAATCCGGTATTACTTTTAAACCATTTCTTGCAGAAATGGCTTCAGAAGTTTCCGCAATTGTGAAAACATTAAATATATTCTCTCCATGAACTTCATTTGCTGCATTGAATACTTCGAACGGTCCTGCAAAATCAAGGACTTCAACATCATTATAAATTAATATTCCAAGATTGCGGTTTTTCATTTAACCACTGTAACTCTTTCCAGTATCCATCCGCTAACTGTTTCAAGAAAACCCGGCGCGAATTCCTTTGGCAAGGAGCCGTATTCACTTGGACTGCCTGTATTTGCAGACTGGAACAAATGATTCGCATTTGGAAATATTACAACTTTATAATCCTTATTACCGGATTTTTCCAGTGCATCAATCATTGGTTTTTCACTTTGCTTTGGCGGAACCTGCAGGTCTTTTTCACCGAATAAAGCTAACGCTGGGCATTTTACTTTTGTTAATGCCAGTGCGGGGTCATACGGTAGAAAAAATTTCATCCATGTCGTGTTAAATTCTGCAATTGTCTGCTCTGCCACTTCGTCGGCATATTTTTCTTTATCTATTATATCTTTCCGTTGTTTTTCCGGAATTTCATCGAAGTTTTCAATAATATCGTTTCTAATCTGCACTCTTACTACTTCTAACGGAGTGTTGCTTTTAATCGCATCGTAAACAGCATCAAGCATTTTTTGATAGCCTTTTATCTCACGCTCTGTTGAATTATCGGCCTTCATGATCAGCTTTGTCTGCTCTTTAAGGATATCGATTCCTTTCACAGCAGTTCCTGCCATTAAAACAATAAATGCAATGTCAGATGACTTACTTGCGGCAAGAGGAGCCACTATCCCGCCTTCGCTGTGCCCCATTAAACCAATTTGCAAAGGATTAATATTATCCCTTGTTTTAAGATATTGCGCTGCCGCCAGTACATCACCTGCAAAATCTTCAGTTGTCGATTCATTAACTGTTTTTCCTTTTGTTTCACCAACTCCCCTGTCATCATATCTTAGAACTGCAATGCCGTTTTTTGTGAGATGGTCTGCTATTACTTTAAAAATTTTAAATCCGAGCAGGCTTTCATCCCTGTTTTGAGGGCCGCTTCCTGTTATCATTACGACTGCAGGGTGTTTGCCTTCAGTTTTAGGATACGTCATTGTTCCCGCAAAAGTAATACCGTCATTTGTAAACGTAACCTCTTCTGCATTGTATGGAAGATTCTCAACAGTTGCATTAACTTCCGGTTCGCCTTTTAATAGGCTAAATGTTCCTTTAATATTTGATTGCGAAAATAAGCCCGATATAGAATCGGCATAATATAATCCTTCAAATATTGCCTGACCAAGAGACGATTCAATTTCGAAATGTACTTTTGGATTATCAAATAAAACTTTTTTCAGCTCAAGCCCTTTGGAATTCTGGTCCGGGATATCGATTGTCCCGCTTGTAATATTATTTCCTGTTTTAAAATGTACGATAATTCCGATTTTAGCTCCGGATATATCTATATTGCCAAACCAGGCAGTATCAATGGCTGATTGTGAAAAGGCTATAAATGGGCAAATTAAACTCGTTATTAATATAATTAAAATATTTTTAATCAATTGTAAATTCCTTCCGATTTACTTTAAACAAAATTAAGCAGTATATAATCATTATACCTGGTGCTAAATTCCGCCCGCAGTTTCAAACTGGTCAGCTTGCTTCACGTCCATTGAATTAAGAAGTTTTTTCCTGAAATTAGTGCTTTCCCATTCATTTAAGGTTTTACACAATTCTGCATACATTTCACGTCTTTTTTGCTTTAAAACTTCCATGATTTTCCTTATGCCTTTTGTTGATATCCTTTCTTTAAAAACAGGTATGGTTTGGTTGAAGAGTCTTATCTCTTTGAGATGCAAGCCCAGCTCTGGTATCATAACATCGGCATCATGGATCTCGCCCATTAACTCAACTGCATTTTTAACTTCAATGTAACATTTTGAAAATTCCTCACCGAAGGCAACTTCTCCGATTTCCATTGCATAACGCAGGGGCTTACCTGTGATTCTCATTCTGTGCAAAGTATTTTTTGCAAGCGGTTTAGTCACTACATCCTGTTTATAAAGCATAAGGTCATCATACATTAGCGGCAATATGATTTGAATATTTTCTTTCAGCGATAGCCTTTTTTTAACCGGATAATTTTTCTTCATTACAGGTTCTCAGTAATAAATCTCATAAAATTTTCTTTGTAACCAAGCCTGTTTAAGTCGTTAATTGTTTTAACCAGCACTTTTCTTTTATTATCGCGTTCAACTTTCTTCCGGATTATAAGCATATCCAGTGCGCGGTTATCCTGCTCTATTGATTCCTTATGAAATTCCTCCAGTCTCTTTATAAAAACATCATAGTCACGTACCTCACCCAAAGACCTTATCAAAAGGCGTATTTGTTTATATTCATCCATGAATTTTTTTGGCGGGAATGCTCCTCTGAAAATTTTAAGCATTGCCTGCACCCTGCGCGATGAAACACGCATATTATGAAGATACTCGATATTATCGCCAAGCAATGTTCCTTCTTCATACGAGATCATTTCATTAAAGCGGGTGCGTAGTATCTTTTGGAGGCAAATATTTAACGGCTGGTCTGAATTGAGATATGGTATTTTGCGGGCTTTAGCCATATAATTTGATGCGATAAAGAAACAAAGAAACTTAATTTAACTTTAAATTAGAAATGCTTTAAGGGAAATATTAGTGATAAAATTATGTTAATTAAACCCCCATTTCAGCTTACGCGAGTATTAAAATTTAAATAATAGAAACCAATTTTTAGGTTATGGAATTATTAGTCCCCCCTTTGTTAAAGGGGGATGAAATGCCTCAGCAATACAAGGAAGGCTATTAATCAACAGGTCAGAGATTAAAATTAATTTTAATGGGGGTTGGTTTGTCAGATAAATATTACTTCTACCATCTTCGCCAATGGTGAGGATGCCTTCTGTGTCTCCATCTCTTCCAATGTTTCCATCTTTTCCATTTTTTATGCTTTTTAAACTTAGGCTGTTTGCAAAAGCCATCTCCAAGCTCAGTCCCGCGGCGTTTTTCCTTTTGCTGTGATGATACCCCGGCAGGGCTTACAAATATAAATGAAAATAACACTGATAATATCAGTGACTTAATAAGAAGTGATCTCATAATTTTCTCCTGATTGGCTCATTTAGTTAGACATCTCCAAACTCAAAAGGGTTTAATTAAGCTTGATTTCTTCAAGAAACTCAGGTGATTTAACGCTCAGCTTGCATTCTTTATTCATTCGCCCGATTAAATAGGCACATAATTCCGGTGAATATCGTTCATCATGCATATGCATAAAAAAATATAAAGTGTTTAGCCCGGAATACATCCACTTCTTTAATCTCTTTACCCAATCGTCAATCCTGGTGTAATCGGAAGGATGAAGGCTATTACCGACAAATCTTATAAAAGCAGTTTTATTTGAAAGCCTCATGTGAACAAGGTCACGCCTCCCGGCTGCATCAGTTATTACAGAGCCGATGCCACCTTCAATCAGCATAGAAAACGTTTCATCGTAAACAGCAGGGTCTGCAAACCAACCGGGATGCCGCAGCTCAAGGCACACTTCAGGATTTTTGGGAAGCTGCTCCAGATATTTTTTTAAATCGTTAAAGCTTTTAGGCGCAAAGTTAGGAGCCATTTGCAGGAAACACGCTCCCAGTTTTTCTCCAAAATTTGAAATGGAATCGTAAAACAACTCTGTTTCCTTTTCGCAGTTTCTTAATCTCCTTATATGGCTTATATACTGCGGAAACTTTGGACAATATTTAAAACCACTACCTGCTTTTTCAGCCCAACCTTTTATTACTAATGAAGGAAATATCCTGTAATGAGTTGCATTCAGCTCAATACTATTAAAGTGCTTAACGTAATGTTCAAGAAAATCTTTTTCTTTAGTGCCCTTAGGATATATCTTACCAACCCATTCGGTCCTTCCCCACTTTGCGCATCCAATGTAAACTGTAGTGTCTTTGAAGCCCTTGCTATTTAATATTTTTTTGTTGCCGGAGTTGTCTTCAGGCAGGGTGAAGTCAATTTTGTTTAAATCATTTGTATTTACTTTTCCAAAATCCATAATCCGTTACGAAAACTTAGAAAGTATCAAAATCAGCAAAAGTGAAACGTAATTTATTTAACTCAAGGTTACTAAAATTAATATAACCGATTGCAACGCTTTCCTCGGCGTTATACTTCTTTTCAAGAAACCTATCATATTCAATTCCAGGGCTTACCTGAAAAGTAATAATAGGGATTCCTATTTTAAATGCTATTTTCTTTAATTTGTTTAGAATGCTGAAAAACTCGTTTTCGCTGCATCTTTCAATGTCGCCTATTTGCAGTGATTTCTCTGCTTTGACATAAACACATTTTCCGGCAATATCCAGAATATATTTTTTGGAATATTCCTTATACCTGAAATAAGCTTCATCGTGTTTTACTGCTATATATTCATCATGCGGCAGGGAATTTTCAAAATATTTTTTTTTGCTTATATGATTTGAAAGAACAGTATTAACATATTTTTGATAGGCTGTGCTTTTTCCTGAAAAAACCGATGCCGGCAATGCGGGTACCTTTATTCGATACTTTTTTATATTACCGTCATGTGTCCATTTTAGCTTCATGAAGCCGTGAAAGGAATTTGTATTCGGAAAGCCATATACAAACTTAATTCCAATCTGCTCTGCAAGCTTATAAGTTTGGGTCGCAAGGTTATAAAACAACCCTTTCCCTCTGTGTGCGCTATGGGTCATTGTGTCCCCTGATTGAGCCGCAAGAATAACCTGATTTTTATTCTCAACATGAAGCGGGAACACTCCATAATACGCGGCGGGACTATCCGTTTTATCATATGCAACATAGCCAGCATACCGAACGCCATAGGCACTTGTATCGTATTTCTTTTTCAGAAACTCAAGTGAAACATCGGTTAAAAAAGCATCTTTATATAGATACTGTAAATCCACAAGGCGGTTCTCGTCCAGCCTTTCAAATTTATAATCTCCGCTGCTCATTTTAACCTCACCCTCAATCCCCTCTCCTCATAGGAGAGGGGAGAAAAAAATTGCCCATTTATTTTGTTAATTCCCAGATTCAATTTTTTGAGCGTGATGCAAAAAGTTCTTCAAAAACTGTTCTTATCCGCCTGTATGTAGATTCATATGAATAATGTTTAACAACACTTTCTCTCATGTTCCTGTAATTTTCGGGGTGGTCAAGAACTTTCAATATAGCTTCCTTATGTTTTCCCACTGTATCGGGCAGTTCTCCCAGCTCATGAACATTATCACCAACGTAGTTCCTCAAAGAATAGCTGACTACGGGTGTATTGCATGCCAGTGCTTCAAGTGTTGCAATACCGGTTCCTCCAAAATAATCATCCCTTAATGCAAATAATACATAAACATCCGCCGCAGAATAATATT
>DASXTZ010000082.1:0-9111 GCA_036505135.1 Ignavibacteria bacterium | reverse complement strand
CAGTATGGCCGTGGTATACAAACATTGCGCCGGCTTCGTGGCTTGTGGCACAGGACGTAAGAAACGGGAGAGCCAAAATGAACTTCAGTGAGTGGGGAAAGATTCCCGAATCCAAGCAGGAAGCAAGGCTTGAGGCTATTTGTGACAAGATCACAGAGGGGGAGATGCCTTTGCCCAAATACCTGATTTTTCACGGCGATGCAGTATTGACCCAGCAGGATAAGGACGCTTTATGTAAATGGACAGAGGATGAACTTAAGAAACGTGAAAATGAAGAATAATAATAAAGATGCAGGATAATAAGAAACAGAAAATATTTATCCCTGAGTATGTTACCCTTTATCAGCGGCTTTACCGCTCTAAAGAATTTATTGACGATTGTTACAATGAGCCGATTGATTTAAACGCTATTGCTCGTGAAGCTTTTTTTTCGCCTTACCATTTTCTCAGGTTATTTAAAAAAGTTTATAACAGGACTCCGCATCAGTATCTTACAGAAAGAAGAATCGATAAAGCAAAAGAACTTTTAAAGAAAAACGAAACCTCTGTTACTGAAGTATGCTTCGATGTCGGGTTCGAAAGCCTTGGTTCATTCAGCTCATTATTTACCAGGAACGTAGGAATATCACCGGTGGAATTCAAAAGACAATATGAAAGAAGGATCTTTCTTTCTGTCCACTTTCCTGAAAAATTAATTCCCGGCTGTTGGATCTGGTATATAAAAGGATAGCAATTTTCAAGAAGCGCCGTTAGCCTTCCTTTTCTATTTTTGAGCAACTCAAAAATTAATCTTAAAAAGGAGATTTTTATGATTACAAAGATGTCTCATACAGCTATTTTGGTAATAAACCAGGAGGAAGCCTATGATTTTTATGTAAATAAGCTGGGATTTAAGGTGCATACCGATTCTAAAATGGATAATGGCTTCAGATGGCTGACGGTAACACCGCCGGAACAGCCTGAACTGGAAATAACTCTGATGGAAATTAAACCGGGGATGATGTGGGATGAAGAAACAGCAGCGACAATAAGAAAGCTTGTAGAATCAGGAAAATTCGGAGCAGGTGTTTTTGAAACCAATGATATAAATGCTACTTATGAAGAGCTAAAATCAAAAGGTGTTAAATTTATGGGGCCTCCGAAGGAACAATTCTACGGCAAAGAAGCCATTATGGTTGATAACTCCGGCAACTGGTTTAGCGTAACCGAGCGCCCGAAAAAATAGTGGCTACTGAAATAAACTGGGTAAAAGCTATGTGCATCGTTAGAAACGGCAGCAAGCTGCTAGTCTCGAAGGATTATGACTCTGTCAAAAAAGACTATTATTACAGGCCTCTTGGGGGAAGTGTTGAGTTCAGGGAAAGAAGCGATATAACCGTTAAGAGGGAATTCATGGAAGAGCTTGATGTAACGCTTACCAATGTGAAATTTCTTGGCGTTATTGAAAATATATTTACGATGGAAGGACAGAATTATCATGAAATCGATTTCATTTACGAAGGCGATATAAAAGAAAAAGAAATCTACAGCAAAGAAAAAATTAGTGCAGTTGAGGGTAAGCGTGTATTTGAAACTATGTGGATAGAATTCGATGATTTTAAAGACAGGAAGTTCCGGCTTGTTCCTGAAGAAATCTTTAAATTTATAGAAAATGGAAAGTGAAGCTGTTAGAAAAACTAGGCTTAAAGAAGACGAAAGCATCCTCGCAATAAATCCTCCGGCTGACTATAAAAAAACTTTAGGCACTTTGCCAAAGGGCGTAAGTGTTTCGGAAAAATTTAGCGGAATGTATGACGTTATTCATCTTTTTGTTGTAACCAAAGCAGAGTTGGACACCCTGAGCGCTAAAGCATTAAAGCTTCTCAGGACTAGCGGAATGATGTGGATAATGTATCCAAAAGGCTCTTCAAAGATACAAACAGACCTGACAAGAGATAAAGGATGGGAAGATTTTTTAAAGAATGACTTGAAATGGATTCAGCTTATTTCTTTTGATGAAACATGGTCTGCATTTGGCGCAAGAAACCAAAGCGGCAAAGACTCAAAGCCTAAAAAAAATGATAACAGCAATGCGGATAAATACATCGATACGGAAAAAAGAACTGTTGCTCCGCCGAAAGAATTAAAACAGATGCTTGCTAATAACTCTAATGCACGGGAGTTTTTTGACACACTTTCTTTTACAAACAAAAAAGAATATGTTGAGTGGATACTTTCAGCAAAACAGGAAGAGACAAAACAAAAAAGGCTTATCCTGACAATAGAAAAACTAAAGAAAGGAATGAAGAATCCCGCAGCAAAATGACAGATAAAGAATTACACAATCTCCGCTTCCCGGTTGGAGAGTACAGCCCTAAAAAGAATATTACTGAATCGGATATAAAGCAATACATTGCTGCAATCGAAGCATTTCCGCTTAAAATACGAAATGCAGTAAATGCCTTAACCGATGAGCAATTAAACACACCTTACAGGACGGGTGGATGGACAATAAGACAGGTTGTCCACCATGTTGGAGATAGCCACATGAATAGCTTCATGAGATTTAAGCTTGCCTTAACAGAAGATACCCCGACAATAAAAACTTATTTTGAAGACCGCTGGGCTGAGCTTGAAGATTATAAATCAACGCCGTTAAATATTTCGCTCGACTTGCTTGATAATCTGCATAAAAGATGGGTAATATTGTTGAAATCACTTACACCAGAGCAGAGGAAAAGAAGATTTTTCCATCCTGAACATAACAGGGAAATTCCCCTTGATGAGCTGATGTGCCTGTATGCATGGCACTGTGAGCATCATTTAGCACACATTACAAGGTTAAAGGAAAGAATGGGCTGGTAAATTTACCTCACCCCCTTTAAATTCCCCCTCTCCATACCGCGTTGCGCGGCAGGCGTCATGGAGAAGGGATTGGGGGCAGAGGTAATAAAATATCGCAAAGTCTTTATGTCTTTGTAGCAAAAAAAATGCTTGAAAAAATTTTTATAGATATAACCGGTTGGGCGGGGTCACTCTGCGTTCTTACTGCATATGGACTCTTAAGTACTCATAAATTAACAGCTAACTCTAAGCTCTACCAATGGCTGAATATAATAGGCAGCCTATGTTTAATTATTAACACCGTATTCTACAGCGCTTACCCTTCGACTTTTGTAAATGTAGTTTGGCTCTTTATAGCTATATTTGCATTAATAAATATATTCAGGGCAAAATATGATAAGCCTTCCTGATAAGGACACTATAAGGAAAACCGCCGATAACATAAAGCCTTACATACACAGAACTCCCATCTTAACTTCTTCAGCATTGAACAAACTGGCCTGCAGCAATTTATATTTCAAATGTGAAAATTTCCAGAAAACAGGTTCATTTAAAATACGCGGAGCAATGAATGCGGTTTTATCATTATCGGATGAGGAACGAAAAAAAGGAGTGGTTACCCATTCTTCGGGAAATTTTGCCCAGGCGCTGGCTTATGCCGCGTCATGCAAAGGGATTAAAGCTAAAATTGTAATGCCGGAAAATGTTATTGCCTCAAAACGTGATGCAGTTTTGGGCTATGGAGCTGAAATAATTTATTCCGGTAATAAACCTCCTGACAGAGAGCAAAAGTGCGAAGAAGTGATTTTGCAAACGGGCGCCCAATTCATTCATCCTTCAAATGATCTAAGAGTTATTACAGGGCATTCATCATGTGCAGTTGAGCTAATAAATGATGCTGAAGATTTGGATTATGTTCTGGTTCCTGTGGGAGGAGGGGGGCTTGCAAGCGGTATTACAATAGGCTTCCTTAACTTTTCACCTTCAACAAAAATTGTTGGTGTTGAGCCAAAGAATGCTGATGATGCCTTTAGGAGCCTGAAAGAAAACAAAATTATTCTGCAAACAAACCCTGATACAATAGCAGATGGGCTCCGCACCTCACTTGGTGATATAACATTTCCAATCCTTAAAGAGCACATCTATGAAATAATTACAGTAACAGAAGAAGAAATTATTTCTGCAATGAAGTTTTTATGGGAAAGATTAAAAATAGTTGTGGAGCCTTCAGGTGCTGTTTCATTTGCCGCTATACTTCAAAACAATTCTAAGTTTAAAAATAAAAAAATTGGTATAATTGTATCAGGTGGTAATGTTGATCTGCATGCTTTGCTGGCAGCCGGGCTGCAAAACCCCCGAAAATAGATAATTTAAAAATCTATCAGTTACAATTAATCAGCATAAAAAGTTAAGCTTTAAATCCCGTCTCCCCCCTTTAAACGGTCTTTTTAAGCAATAAAAAAAGGGCTTGGTTTTCACTAAGCCCTATGTAAAAAATTTACAATCAGATCCTTCTCCCGAGTACTCGGGAGAAGGATGACTTCGTTACTTAATCAAAAGCATCTTTTTAGTTTCGGTAAAATCATTTGCTGTTATTTTATAGAAATAAACGCCGCTTGCAAGGTTCAACGCGTTGAAATCTACAAGATAGTTTCCGGCAGTCTTGAATTCATTTACCAGAGTTGTAACTTCCCTTCCAAGTATATCAAATACAACTAATTTTACATTACCAGCTTTTGGTAAGCTGAATTTGATATTCGTTGTCGGGTTAAACGGATTCGGATAGTTCTGTGATAAAACATATCCATCGGGTATTGTCCCGCTAATATTAGTAACTCCTACCAATGGTCCGCAGCCAATTAAATGAAATGAGGTTGATGAGGTAACTGAGCCCTCTGTTCCGCCGCACGAAAATATCCTGACAGTATCTCCAAAAAATCTGGCGCAAACACTGTTGGATATATTATGAGACTGAGTAGGCTTGACACTGGGGAGAATAGACCAGGAGTTTGCTGATACAGTGTAAATAAAAGTAGAATCGCTTGAGGTGGTTCCAACTGAATTATTTCCGCCTATCAGATAGAACCTGTCTCCGGCCGAGACCCCGCCAATCCTGCTTTTGGCAACGCTTGGATATGGCGGACCTGCTGCCCAGCCAATTGTGCCTGCATTAGAGCCTATGGTTCCGATAACCAGTGTATTGGTGAAAGGAAAACCACCGCCAACTAATATCTTATTGCCAACTATTCCCCCGCCATGAGACCTTCTGTTTGGACCTATGAACGGAGTAGATGAAATCCATGTATTTGAAGCAGGCCTGTAAGCATAAACATTAGCATCCTGCGCTGACCAAGGACCTCCAACTATGAACAATACACTATCACCCCAGTTATGGGCTGTGTGGCCTGATTTTGCTGTCGGAAGAGGTGCCATAGTTGTCCACCCAGCTGTGGGGTCATATTGATAAACATCAGTTGAACCGTTTGTATTAGGTGTTCCGCCGCCTACAAAATACAGCTTGGTTCCCACCCTTGTGAGTGTCCCAATTGCCTTAGCTAATGGCAAAGGCCTGCCTGTTGACCAGGCGCCGCCCCATACGAAGCGGTAAACAACATTTGAAGCAGTTGTGCCGTCGGTTGAGCCCTGAGCATAGTAAAGCGTATCACCCAGCCATGCTGCTGAACCGTATAAAGATGGTGTTGGAATAACAGGTAATGTGTTTGCAGGACACCACTGAGTGTAATAAAGCGGATTACCGCCGCCTGCCGGCTGTCCTTCTGCTCTGACACAAAGAGCCTTCGCGGCTGTAAACAGAGCCCATACAGGCGGACTAGCTGTAGCATTATAAATAGGCCATTGAGGAGTGCCTGCACTTTGGTCCACACTTATATAAATACTTAAATTCGGATTATTATCATATCTAATACCGGCATAAATTGCTCCGGTTACAGGAACATTTACTACTGTAGAGCTCCATATCATCCCGGGAAACTGTGGAATACCGCTAATAGATTGTCCCGGATATATTGCCAGCAAATTACCCGGCCCTGTTGCAGTGCTATCATATATCACTACATCATATGTTAAAGATGTGGTTGCACCCGTCTTGGTAAATCCAACACAAATTTTGGTATATGTCCAGGGGCGCGTTGTTGGACTTAATTTTTGAACCCATCTTGAAGAATCACCTACTTGTAAATAACCGTTTTCATGTGTTGCATCATCGTGTGCTTCAGGATTTAATACTGCGCAGCTATCGTTGGGAACGAGATCGAAATCGGATGCGGTAAAAGTTCCTGAAGGAAACTGTGAACGTGCATCAATAACATCATCGTCATTTCTCCCGGTAAAATTAAAGCTAAACATTAACATTATCAGAAGAATGGAAAACAATAGTAAATTTTTCATTGTGTCTCCTTTCAATGAAGATTTTTTGCTAATTAATTTTTTCAATTGGAACAAAGAAATATATAATTTATAAAGTAAATCAGCAAGGTAGGAATATTCCTACTAATAACATTTATTATCCTTAGTAAATTCATGTTTTTAAAAGGAATAGATTCGCATTTTCACTCAAGTATATTGCTCCATGCAGCCGGTGCATTTGCAAAGCTAAATTTATATCCTGCTTCTAAAATTTTCTTTGGTAATGCTTTTCTACCATTCAAAACAAGTTGCGCTGCCTCACCTGCAATAAGCTTAACAGCAAATTCCGGAGCAGGAATTATCGCAGGTCTGTGTAATACTTTCGCAATTATCCTGCAGAAGTTTTTCATTCTCTCAGGATTAGGAGCTGCTGCATTTACCGGCCCGGTAATATTATTATTGTCTGCAGAAAATAAGTATACTTTTACTACGTCATCAATATGTATCCATGACATATATTGTTTGCCGGAGCCTATTGTTCCTCCAATGAAAAGCTTAAAGGGCAATGTTAGCATGTTAACAGCAGGCGAATTTTTTGCCAGAACAAAACCTGTTCTTATCAGAACAACTCTAACGCCAAAGTTTTCCGCCTTCTTAGCCTCAGCTTCCCAGTCAACACAAAGCCGTGCCATAAAGTCGTTTCCCGGCTTAGCATCTTCATAAATATTTTCATCTCCCCTGCTTGTTCGGCAGGCAGGCCTGTTTCCGTAATAGTCCACACCGGAAGCATTAATTAATGCCCCGGGTTTTTTAGTCATTTTACCGATTAGATCTACGATTTTTCGGGTTGAAAGTATACGTGAATCATAAATTTCTTTTTTAAATTTATCATTCCACCTGGTTTCACCAATATTTTTACCGGCAAGGTTTATTACAATATCAATATTTTCATTCACAAGGGAGAGGTAGTCATTCCAGCTGATAATTTTGCCTGCCTCCGGCAGATATTTAGAAGCTGACTTTACATTTGTTGAAAGAACAGCAACATTATCACCTCTTTTTAAAATAGTTTTTACAAGGCAGGTACCAATTAATCCGGTTGCTCCGGTTATTAAAATGTTTCTAGCCATCTTTTATCTTTTTCCAGTAATAAAACTTATCATTTTCATCAAACATAATAAAGTTATTTTTTTCCAGAACTTTAAACGAAGCGGGGTTATCTTTGGCAGTTTCGGCTGTAATAATCTTAGCTGTTCCGCTATCAAAAGCCCATTTGCAAAATGCCTCTACCGCCTCGGTCATATAACCCTTATTCTGAAATTCCTCATGAGTGCCATAGCCTATTTCCACCTTTCCTTTACTGTCCGGCTTTCCCTTGAACATTATACTACCTATAGACATACAAAATTTTTTATCTATTGCTAACCATAATGTATAAAATAGAATATCCTTTCTTATCTTCTTTAGGTTCGGGACTAGAGCTTCCGTAAGTACCTGGCGCAGGTGTTCATCAATTTCATTCCCGGCGAAAGTAATGTTAAGGTCTTCAAACGGATTTTTACCTGCAACGTATTTAATCAGCTCATTCAGTTTCAGTGGCCTTATCAGCAGCCTGTCTGTCTCTATTATCAAATTATTCCCAGCTCTTTCAAAAGCTTTTTTGTTATTTCACGCCTTGCGGGACCAAAATTTTCCTGCGGATTGTTTGATTCAATATTTAATGCGAAAAAGGATACATTATTTTCCTTTTCGACCCAGCCTACCAACCAGCCAATATCTTTGGAATCCTGCCCGCCCCATCCCGTTTTGGCTCTTAGCTTATATCCTAAAGTATCCTCAAGAAGCATTATATTTTTAGTGATCTCTATCGAACGTTTTGAAACCGGAAGTTCATCCTTATATAATTTTCTAAGAAAATTTATTTGTTCTGTCTGTGAAATCCGCAGCTCTCCGTTAAGCCAAAACTTATCGATGCCGCACGAAATATTTTTATTTCCATAATTAAATTTGTTAACCATTTCCTGCATTTTTTCTTCACCAACTCTTCGGGCAAGCTCCTGGTAATATGGAACGCACGAAACCTGAAACGCTGTTTTTAAATCCATATCAAGGTTCCATGCTTCAACCTGTCTTACAACGCTGTCCCATGG
Source organism: Ignavibacteria bacterium (assembly GCA_036505135.1). GTDB lineage: Bacteria > Bacteroidota > Ignavibacteria > Tepidaquicellales > OLB5 > DASXTZ01. The sequence goes on along the minus strand of DASXTZ010000082.1, from coordinate 772 downwards.
AATTACAAAGTTCTCATCCGTAATCACGCCTGTTTCAAGACCAATTATCGAGTTAGGGATTTTAAATGTAGATGCAGGGGTAAATTGGTTATAACATCGAGCAGAATCAAAATACTCATAAGAATCTTTTGACAGGTCATATATCATAAACGAACCCTTTACATTATATTCATCAAAAAACTTTCCCAGGTCCTGAGCAGTTATATGCCCGATTAGTATCAATAATAAAATTAACCGCATGCCGGATAATTAACTTTGTGGTGTCAATGGATACAATTTAAGAAGCTGGGAATAATAAACTAGGTTCCTTGCCATATTCTTTGCCATTTTTTTAGAGGAGTCATTCTTCAGCCGTTTTTTTCTGTCATCGGCAGGAGGCATGCCAACTTCGCCTACCCAATAGCAGCAGCATTCCGGCGGAAGAGTGAATCCCATAAATGTCATCACCATCATAATCGTGCCAAGCGTTGAAAGCGCGCCGTCCTCGCTGCCGGTAATTACTATCCCCCCTACTTTATTATAAAGAGCGCTCCGTCCGCCTTTATGATACTCTTCATCAAAAGCATCAAGCCTTTCAATCACACGTTGTGTTAAGCTTGACCTTCCACCCCACCAGATTGGTGTTGCCAGTATAAGTATATCACATTCCCGTATTTTTTTTGCTATAGATGGCCAATCGTCGCTCTTCGATTCGCGGAAATTCAGCCCGACCGGAATATTTTTATCCGACAGCCTTATAATTTCAGATTCCACACCAAAAGCGGCCATGTGC
>DASXTZ010000081.1:0-5059 GCA_036505135.1 Ignavibacteria bacterium | reverse complement strand
GCGGAAAAACAAAAGGAAGTCAGTGATAGATGCCTTGAGGTTTTTTACTCATATCAAAATGACCTATTGGTGTTTTCATATTCAATAGCCTCTGACAGAAAACTTGTAGCTGCTCTTAAATCACAGAACACAAAAAAAGCTTATGATGCTTTTGAGGATAACCCGGAAATAAACAAATATAATGTTGAAGTTTATAATTCCAGGTTAGAGCTTTTTTTGTTTAACGGCCGGCAATTAAACCCGGAAATATTAGAGTTAAAAAAGGCATATGATGGAACGAAATTTTCAATAGTAAAGGAAATTGGCCTTTATACGTTTCTTATAATATATGAGCCTTTAAAAGATGAGATGGGAATAACCCAGGGGGTGCTTGCGGCAGCGTCAATAATTGATGTTAATGCATATATTCAAAACAGCTATTTTGAAAGCAGGAGCATTACAAGTGAAATTTTCAAAAATTATCATACGAGTGTTATATTTTCATTTGATCATGACACGCTTAAAAGTGCTCCGGAAGAGCTTTCGGGGCAGAATTATTCAACATATGGTATAAAAGGTGTTAACGGCAGCTTGCTGGGAAAGATATACATTCCGTCGCTTGATAAAGATTCCTATCTCAACAGCGTAAATCTTAAGTTTGATAATCTTATAAGTTTTCTATTATTCATAATAAGCCTCCTTACAATTTTAGCAGTATATAGAATATTTAAAAAAACAAGCCTGCTCTTTTTACAAACATCATTGCTGATTATTACCCTTTTATTAGCCCGCTATTTTTGGTTATTAATTAATTTTCCATCTAACTTTTTTTCTGACTTTGGCTCAGAATTTTTCTCTCCGGTTTATTACGCTTCAGGATTTGGGTTTGGTATGGCCAAGTCATTGGGTGAGCTTATAATAACATCAATTATAATATTCATTTGTTCTTTTATAGTTTTAAAGAAAAGCATTATTTATTACCAGAAAGAACAAAAAATAAAGAAAAATATACTCAAAGCACTACTTGTTTTTGCGGTTTCTATAATAACAATATTTGCTTCTTTACAGGTTTACGGAACCATAGTTCAAAGTGTTATATACGATTCAACCATTAGGTTAATTGATAAAACTGATATATTTTCTTTTAACCAGCCTGAGCTGGTTATAGCAAGAATTGCCCTTTTACTTTTATCTGTTGCCCTTCTTTTTATCATTTATTCGACGGGGCTGATGCTAATAAAATATTTGAACCCTTTCCTTGGAGGGTACCGCTTTATAAGAAAAAATTCTTCATTACTATACATCATCCTGCTTATATTTACCATTCCTTTCATGCCTCTAATTGGAGCAGAGGTCTCATTGATCCCTACTCTAATGATCTTAATTATATTAATATCCGGGTTATTTCTGCTTTATCTGCAAAGAAAGTTAAACACAATACAAAATTATAATTTTGTAAATATATCGGCTCTTTCAATAATATTACTGTCATGTGCAGTTTTTATACCGATAATTATTCTAACAAAGATTACATCACAGGAAAACCGTTACCTTGAAAAGGCAGCAAGAGAAATATCACAGCGAAATGATGAAAAAGTCAAATTTCTTGTAACTTCAACTATTGATGAATTAGCCGGTAATGAACAACTGCTTTCGAATATAAGTAATAAAAATAAAGCAGGAAACCTGGCTTTTACCCTGTGGTCAAACAGCAGCCTGAATGATGAGGATGTAAATTCAGCAATATTTATTTTAGATTCAAAAAAGAAATTAGTAAGTGATTTCAATATAATACCGGCGGAATTAAATTCAGATAGTGTCATAAATTTTGTCCTTAAGCAGCTTAAAACAAAAAAACTGGATGAAATTAGCGAGGAAGAAACCGCATTGCTGCTTGATTCTGCTCAAAATGACCTGGAAACGGTATCGAATTTATTAAGCGCGGCAGGCGATGAAGGCCTGATCCAGAACAAAGAAATGAAATATTATGCCTCTATTTCAGAAATAAATCCTACTGAGCTGAAGGGAAGCCGTTTCAAAGAAATGTTTGGCTATGTGATTGTTTTGTGCTCATACGATTCAAAAAATTATTTGAAGCAAACAAACCTTAGCCTGTTCAGGAACTTTGCCCGTGAAAATATTTTAAACAAATTGACATCTTTCCCGGTATTTTCGGAGTTTTCTGACGGCGAGCTTGTAGGTTCTTCAAATAAAGATGTATCAAAGTCGTTTATAAAATCTCTTACTGCTTTCCGTGAAAGTGTTAAAGATAAGGCTGATAAATCTGCGCTAAGGTATGACCAGTTTGAAAATGACCAGTATAAATCTTTCTATATTTTAAGTGAATCAAAACCAAATATCCCTGAAAAAATATACGTTGTCAGCGTTAAGATTAATGACTTTGCCTTATCTTCATTTTTCTTTTTCAGGTATTTGCTTTTTTCGGCACTCATATATTTTATTATAGTTTTTATATATGTTTTAGCAAAGCTGGTAAGAATCATTTTCACGATGGAAGATATAAGCATTTTAAGGATAGGATTTCGTGAAAAGTTATTTGCTTCTTTTCTCATTGCATCGGTTGTGCCAATAATTATACTTGCTTTATACACAAGGGAATATGTAAAAGGGAAAAATGAGGAATCTTATAAGAACCAGCTAATATCTGACCTGAGACTGATAGAGCAGGTGGTAAGAAACAGGATACAATTAAGCATTAAAACTGAAAAAGGAAACAAGAAAGATAACCCTATGGTATTTACCGATGTGTTCGGGAAAGATCTTTCGGAAAGCAATAAGAATTTCAATCTTTATATAAAGAACAAACTTGCCGCCACAACCAGCGAGCAGCTTTATAAATCGGACCTTCTTGATACAAGGCTAAGCGGCAATTCGTTTTACAATATAGCCTTGCTGAAAAAAGATTTTTACACCGAAAGCCAGCAAATAGGCGATTTTACTTTTATCGTGGGCTATAAACCGATATTTGACGCTTTTAATAACCTGATTGGTATCATATCAACTCAAACGGTATTTAAGCAGAATGAAATAAACCAGGAATTGACCGAAAGCCTTGTATATATACTAGGCCCTTATATTGTTGCGGTAATAATTCTGGTCTTTAGCGTAAATGTTCTTTCTTACCGCATATCAAACCCCATTCTCAAGCTTCAGAAGGCTACTGAACAGCTATCAAAAGGAAATATTGATATCGAAGTAAGGTCAAACACAACGGATGAAATAGGTGATCTTGTTAAATCATTTAACAGAATGGTGAAGGAAGTGAAAAGAACTCAGGCAGAGCTTAAAAAAGCGGAAAGGGAAACTGCGTGGCGTGATATTGCAAGACAGGTAGCGCACGAAATTAAAAATCCTTTAACACCCATGAAGCTTGCAATGCAGCACATGTTTAAGGCATACTCATCGGGCTCAAAGAATTTTGAAACTATTTTAAAATCAACAAATAAAATGATAATCGATCAGATTGAAACTCTGAATAAGATAGCAACGGAGTTTTCGAATTTTGCTAAAATGCCCGGCAGAAAATATCAATCCCTCAATATAGATGACATTTTAAAAGATGTAACCCAATTAATGAATGCAAAGCATAATATTGAACTGCAATTAGGCAAGACAAACGGCTCCCCTAAGGTTTTAGGGGATAAGGATGAAGTAAAAAGAGCAATAATAAATATTGTAAAGAATTCACAGCAGGCACTAGAGGAAAAGAAGGGGAGCGCGGCATCTGGCAAGATTTTAATTTCGACTGAGCAAAAGAACGGCTTCTATTATTTAAACGTTAAAGATAATGGCTCAGGGATGGATATGCAAACTCTGAACCAGTTATTTGAGCCGTATTTTTCTACCAAATCAAGCGGAATGGGACTGGGGCTTGTAATAACTAAAAAAATTCTTGATGACATGAAGGCCAAGATTAAAATAAAAAGCAAAGAAGGAATGGGAACGGAAGTTGAAGTGGTGTTTAAGATTGAAAAGTGATAGCCTCTCGCTTAATCCCCCTCCAAAGGAGAGGAGAAAAAGATTATATCTTTTTCTCCTTAAATCTTTTCTCGGTACAAAAAAAGTGGTGGAATATTTGAGGTTGAAGACAAGACTCTCGAGTTATTTGAGGTAGTTAGGCGTTTTTATCTTTTAAAATACCAGTATTTATCGTCTTCGTAAAAGAAATCCATACCATAGTGTTTCCGTACCAGTACCTTAAAGACTATAAACTTTCCAGGCGCCCTTGTAATTTTAGGATGCCTTCCGTAATCACTGCAGGTGCTTAGTTCAAACAGAGTTGTTCGCTCTATTTTACTCGGTTTATATTCTCCTACGTAAATAGTTTCCCTCTTCATTTTGTTAGAATGCCTCTGGCTCAATAATAAGCAAAATAAAAAATTATTTTTATCCCAAAAAAATAGTATAACTAAAATCATTAAAAATTTATAAAAAATGGCATAAAAACATTCTGCATTCAAAGGATTTTTCTAAATGAGCCCAGAAGCTGAAGCACGACGATAAAGCCAAAAAATTATGAAATACTTTATTGATTTTGCAATTTACCAAATTGCTATTCCAATTTCTTATGTTACAAGAATTTAAATTGAAATTACAATTAATAATCAGTAATTTTGTAAAATAATGCAAAAAAAATCAGGATTTGTATCTATAATCGGTGCTCCTAATGCCGGGAAGTCAACTTTACTAAATGCCCTTATTGGAGAAAATTTGTCTATTGTTACACCAAAACCGCAAACAACAAGAAACCGGATATTCGGAATTCTAACTAGTGAAAATACTCAAATAATTTTTGTAGATACTCCGGGTATTTTAGACCCGCGCTATAAGCTGCAGGAATATATGGCAAGAGAAGTTGATGAATCGTTTGAAGAAGCCGATGCTGTCTTGATTATTTATGATGTATCAGAAGATAACCCAAACCAGCTGAATAAAATTATAAGCAAGTATGAAAAATTTCTATCTGATAGAAAAATTATTATAGTCCTTAATAAAATTGATCTGATAACGAAAGAGGATTTATTAGTAAAAATAGGAGAAATATCTACCCCGCGCATTC
>DASXTZ010000080.1:0-4169 GCA_036505135.1 Ignavibacteria bacterium | reverse complement strand
GATAATTGGTGGAGGCTATAAGGCCGGCGAACCCGATGATATCCCGGGAGTTGGTCTTTATATTGCCTTCAAAGATACAGAAGGCAACAGGCTAAGCATACTGCAGCCTAAAGGAATGTGACCAAAAGATTAATTGTATTGGGGAGCGGGCTTATTCGCTCCCAGTATCTATTTATTAACATTTAACTATGTAATCACATGCAAGCATACAGCACATTTCAAAATACTGCACTATTAATTTTACGCATTGTCACAGCGGCGATATTTTTTGTTGCAGCATATTTTAAGATTCCTTTTTGGTCCATGACGCCTGAGGGTATGTCAGCATTTCTGTTATTTACCACACGGCTTCTTTCTATAGCAGAACCGTTGGGAGCCATTGCTGTACTGATTGGATTTTTAACAAGGTTGGCAGCAATCGGACAAATAATTATCCTTATTGGAGCGATTTTTGTCACACAATTTGTATATGGAATAGGTTTCGTAACTGCGACCTCCCCCGGCTGGGAAATGCCCCTTTCAGTGCTCGGAGGATGTGTAATTCTTGCAGCCTTTGGCCCGGGAAAGTGGTCAATCGATGAAAGAAAAAGGAAGTGAAGCTAGAGCAGGATAAACATGAGCAAAGTATTTTTTAGTGTCGGTATTTCATTAGATGTTTTTATGCATTTGCAATACAAAATAATTAATAACGCTTAATATGCCTAAAAAAGCAAAAACTGTTGACGAATACCTTGATTCACTTGATAATCCCATAAGGAAAACTCTTGAAGAGGTGCGCAGGGCTATAAATTCCGCAGCTCCTGAATCAGAAGAAACCCTTGGCTACGGAATTCCATATTACAAATACAACGGGGCGTTTATAGCATTCATGGCACATAAAAATCATTGCAGCCTGGTTACTATGAGCTACAATATAGTTAAAGATTTAAAAGATGAGCTGAAGCCATATACGGTATCAGGAACTACAATTCAGTTTCCGCACAATAAGCCTTTGCCTGCCTCGCTTGTTAAAAAGATTGTTAAGGCAAGAATTAAGGAAAAGGCGGCAAAACAATCTGTAAAGAAAACTAAAAAAACTAAAGTATAACATGAGAAAACTAAAATTGCAGGTCCAGCTTACAGTTGACGGGTACCATTCCGGGCCAAATGGTGAACTGAACTGGATGAACTTCAACTGGGATGAAAAGTTAATTGACTATGTAAATAAATTAACCGATTCCTGCGACACAATTTTGCTCGGAAGAAAAATGACAGACGGCTTTGTTAACTACTGGGAGGGCGTTCTTAAAACTTCCGAATCCCCTGAGTATGATTTTGCCAGAAAAATGGTTAACACACCAAAGATTGTGTTTACGAAAACTCTGGAAAAATCTCCATGGAACAACACTAAAATAGAAAAAGGCGATCTGAAGGAGGAAGTTAATAAGCTTAAGGGATTAAATGGCAAAGATATAATTGTATATGGGGGGACATCATTTGTGGCAAAACTTATTAAAGAAGGGCTCATAGATGAATACCATCTTTTTATAAATCCCGCAGTGATTGGCAATGGAAAAACAATTTTTGGGGAGCTTGATAAAACCAGAAGCCTCGCTTTGAAAAATACAATAGCTTTCAAAAACGGAATAGTGATGAATCACTACGAACCTGTTAAATAATAAACCAGCTGGTTAATATGGTTGAAGTTTTTAAAACAAATATTCAGGATAAAACAACAGCAAATAAAGTTACTGCTGATTTGTATAACCATTTTCCCGGCGGTAAGATCAATTTCGATCTTGATGACTGTGATAAAATCTTACGGATAGAATGCGAAAGAGTAAATCCTGAAGAAGTGGCTAAAATCTTACACTGTAAAGGCTTTTTTTGTGAAGTATTGGAGTAAAATAATTATTATCAAAAAAACTTAAAAATTAAATCAAATGGAAGCAACAACAATTAACAGCAGGATTCATTCACTTATTGCATTGTATGATATTCATACAAAGTACTTCGAAAATGTTATCGAAGGCATCTCAGACAAAGATGCGCATAACCGTTTGAACACAAAAGCAAATCACATTGCCTGGCTTGCAGGCAGCCTGGTGTTTCAAAGATATGAATTGGCAAAAGGGCTGGGCACTGAGCTTAAACCAGGTGCATACGAGCTTTTTAAAGACTTCAAAGGAATTCAGGATAACGTTACTTATCCTTGTCTTGCTGAGTTCAAAAAAGATTGGGAAACAATTACCCCCGTTTTAAGGAACCTTTTGCTTAACGTTAGCGATGGCAAACTGGATAGCCAATTCGAGATGCCTGAGATGAATATGTCTTACTTCGAATTAATCACTTACAGTACACATCGTGAGGCATATTGTATTGGTCAAATTGGTTTATGGCGCAGGCTGCTCGGATATCCTGCTATGAAATATAATTAAGAGAAATATTTATTATGGAAAGATACAATAAAGAAGTTCTTAATGATTTGGAGAAAACCGCTGAGGAGCTGCTCCATACTTTTTCATCATTCAATAAGGAACTGATAAATCAGGTACCATTCGAACGAAGCTGGACTGCCGGACAGGTTGGTGAACATCTGCTGAAATCAAATGTAATGGGCGTGTTATTCGGAAAAGTAAAAAAGACGGAAAGAAACCCCGCTGAAAAAATCGAACCTATAAGCGACGTATTTTTAAATTTTAATTTTAAAATGACCAATCCTGATTTTAATACCCCTACTCAAACAGAACATAACAGAGAAAATGTTTTATCATCGCTTCAAAAAATGGAACAGAAAATAATAGAAGCTTCTAAAACATTAGACCTTTCTGAAACATGTTTAGATTTTGAGCTTCCCGGTTTTGGTGAGCTTACCAGGCTGGAATGGATTTATTTCAGTATTTTTCATACACAAAGGCATACTCACCAATTAAAAAATATTTTTCAAAAAATTAACCAGCAATTAATAATCAGTTAAAAATAAATCATAAAATTAACTACTAATTAAAACCAAAATAGGGAGGAAAATTTTTCCATGAGATACGTAGATGGATATGTTTTACCCGTACCAAAGAAAAATCTGTCGGCTTACCGCCGCATGGCGCAAAAAGCAGGCAAAGTCTGGCATAAATACGGCGCTCTTGACTATATGGAGTGCGCTGCAGATGACATGAACACAAAATGGGGAGTTCCATTCCCAAAAATGTTCAAACTCAAATCCGGCGAAACATTGATATTCTCATACATCGTTTTCAAATCACGGGCACATCGTAATAGTGTCAATGCAAAGGTTATGAAGGAAATGATGAATGACCCGAATATGAACGATAAGCCTATGCCTTTCGATGTGAAGCGTATGGTTTACGGGGGCTTTAAGGTCATTGTAGAGAAATAAATACGACTTAAACTGGAAAATCGTTATTAAATATAATATGTTTGTATTAAGTTTTAAAATGAGGGGTTTTTGATTATTAAAAATAAAACTAATCAAATTCATGATGATGAGGTTTATGATCTTATAAAGACAGTCCTTGAATCGCCGGGTGTTACTGAAAATACCGTAAGGAAGGAATTATTCAGCAATAAAAACATTCCCGAGTCTCTTACTAAATATGCCGGTAAAATCCGAAATGAATCTTATCGTATTTCCGATTATGACATTAAAGAACTGCTTGCAAGTGGTTATTCTGAAGATGCAATTTTTGAAATCACGGTTTCTACATCTCTTGGTGCAGCCAGTGAGAGGCTTAATATAGGTTTGAATGCATTAAAGGAGGCTCTGAATGAGGCTTAGAATTCTCGATCACGGACATAAGCTGAAAAACCGTCTGGCTTTAAAAATTATGCGGGCTGCAGCGGGAACCGAAGTTGATGATGTAGCAAAAACATCTTTGTACCGCCCGCTTTTCTTTGGACGTCCATGGATACGCTTTGCAAGCTCAATATTGCGCGGCAAATCCGAATGGTCTTCTATGGAACGTGAACTTTTCGGAGCATTCGTTTCAAATCTTAATACTTGCAAATACTGCCTTCATATACATTCTAGCGCTGCCAGCCCAAACTCTGATCATGTAATAACCATAGGAAAGCTCAAGAACTGGCGCGAAGCCGGGTATAATAAGAACATCTATGCAACATTGGCAATACTTGAAAAACTTATGCTTTTTCCCGATTCGTTCAGTTCCGCAGAT
>DASXTZ010000079.1:0-2910 GCA_036505135.1 Ignavibacteria bacterium | reverse complement strand
TAAAAACTCACTTAGTGCAAGAATATCCTGCTCTTTACTTGTACCCTGGTATGTCCTGAAATCAAAAGGTTGTGGCCTCGTCTCCGACTGTTTTTCAACCAAAGCAAAATAGAATAGTTTATTTTTTACCAATGCGCCGCTATTCCATATTCCAAAAGTTTGATTAAAAAAATTTGACAATCGCGGACGATAAAATTCTCCGTTACTGCCAGTCTTTGGCAATGGAACGGGAGATCTGCCAGCTAAATTTTGATTCCTGAAATAATACCATACAGAAGATTTGTTTTCGTTATTGCCGGAACGTGTAATAGCATTTATGCTTCCACCGGTAAAGTTACCATACTGTACATCGTATGGTGCAAGCAATACATTCAACTCTTCAATTGCTTCGATAGAAATAGGTGGCGATCCTGTTTGTCCATTATTCATTCCATTTACAGATACACCTTGCATATCGTTGCTATTTGCACCATCAATAAAAAATGCATTAAAGCGATTATTCTGTCCTGCCAGTGACATAACACCTTCGCCGTTTACTTTTGCCTGCGGTACCATTCTTATATAATCCTGGAAACTGCGGTTAATTGAAGGCATAGTTTTTAATGCAGTGCTGGTAATTATTGTTTCCAAACCACTTTTATTTCTATTATCACTATGTGCATTGACAATCACCTCATTTAAGACAATACTTTTTTTCGCAAGGATAAAATCAACTATTTCATTGTTCGTGGTAAAAAAATATTCTCCTGTAAGATGAATGAACAGGTTGTTTTTTTTCAGTGTTTCGTAGCCAACAGAAGAAAAAGTTATACTGTAAGGTCCGCCGGGTTTCAGATTGAAGAAATAAAAATAACCGTCTTTATTCGTTATAGAAAGATATTTATTTTGTGTAGGCTCATGAATAAGCGTAACTGTAACATTAACCGGGATTTCATTGCTATCTGAAGCCACTCTGCCTGAAGCACGGCTGTTGGTTTCCTGGGCATTAAGGCCCGAAATTAAGGTTGATAAAAAAAAACCAGTAAAGATTAAACGCAGCAGGAAATAGTTACGGAGCATGGTTTCGGTTTCTATGTTACCAATTTAATTAAAAGATTTGTGGGAGGCAATTTATTTAGACGAACAACCTATTTTTTAGATAACCGACGTTGATATTTTTTAAATGGTTTTTATCAATCATTTCTGTAAACGGGGTCCTCATGTCCCGCCGAGGTCTTCGCCATAATGAAACTTGACCCGTCCTGAAAAAAGTTGATTGGCATGATCATGCGAGACGCCGCGGATCAATTGGAATCACAAATGCAAAAAACAGGTCTTCAATTCTCGATTTTGTTCCAACCGTATATCAGATATAAAATGAAATGAGCAAACAAAATACAGTTTGTAACCAATCCTAGCGCTTAAATTAATTGCAGGCGATGGTTCTTTACCTTTACTTAATCATTTGAACAATAAACTGGCTCACATTTTGCCACTCCAACAAAAAATTACCGTGAATCAGTCTTTTGAAATAAAATTCGATTTCCCGGTTGATGATTCTGGTTTAGCAATTTCGCTAAGTGCACAAGTTCATCCAAATGATAATGAACCTTTTTACTTGATTAACGACTTCCACATAATTATCTCCGGTGTTGTAAAAGATGATTCTTCTGCCTTGCCTCCCCAGGAAATTAAAATGATAGTACGGAATTCAAAATGTTTATGGGTACATAGGGATGTTGAGAGAGAGACTTTGTTAAGCGTTGCAATCGGTAAAGAAATTGAACAAAAAAGATCATTGCAGGCTCCTGTATTCTTTGTTAGGAGTTTTGATGCATTATCTGAATCTTCTCTAACCCCTCAGTTGCAGGACTATTAATAGCGATGCTTTCTTTTATTCCATAGAACTATTTTATTGGTGTTGGCTCTTTTTTTGATTAGCTATTTGCAATCCGAAATCTTTTGCAAACAGAAAATTCGATGATCAAAAATCGTAACGAGAAATAATCTGATTTTTTTCTAACAAACAAATCCCCGCTAAGAGCGGGGATTCCTAATCAAAAAAAGATGAATTTCGAACCGGCAGAGTGAATTATGTGTTTCAGGAAATCGCCTATCAGTCAAACAGATACAGTAACGGTACAAATACAAAAGGGGTGAAAAATCCCCTTTAATACACTTTGCGGAGAGAGAGGGATTCGAACCTTTCTCAAAATGTTTTGGAAATCAATATTGTGAAGAAGCTTGAGTTTACCAACTCATGAATTACTCATTACTTTTCAATTGGTAGAGTAACGCAAATCTGTAAATAAAGATATGCAATTTGAAATATTCTGAACTTAATTGGTCTCAGATAATTTCTAACAATTTTTATAATTTCATTGATGTTTATCTTCAATATTTCTATTTAAGATCTTTACTGGATTATTATGAGTTCAGATACGCGTACCGTAAAAACGTGCTATGTCAGAGGTATTCTCAGCAGTGACGTTGAGCAAGAATATCTAATCGACGTTTATTCTGTGCCGTTGCAAGATTGATAAAATTGATACAAGCGATGATAATTATAAAAAGGGCAACTGCTGCAAGCACATAATAAGTTTCTTTAGATGTCGTATAGCTGATCGTGTTATTCAGGTAACGACTGTCAAAATGAATGTCAGTCAGCCGCTGTAAGGGAAGTCTTGCCCCATCCGCAATTTCCTTTCCCCAATTCTTTTCAATAAACGCATGTATCCTGTTCTGGATGCTTGCAATATTATAATTTTTGGGAGTTACAATATAGGTGAAGCTTCCGCCAGGTATAGCATAAAAGGCAGTCATCATCCCACCCAACTCATGTCTTATTGTTTCAAAAGAAACAAGATATTTAAATGGAAGATGTGTATTACCAGGAAGATCATCTATAACACCCGTAACTTTTAAATTATA
>DASXTZ010000078.1:0-2529 GCA_036505135.1 Ignavibacteria bacterium | reverse complement strand
AATAATTTTGATTTTGGAATTACCTGTTCTAAAAGTTCTTTTCTGGTAATTAAAGGTATTTTTTCTGTGATATATCCATCGTACCATAGGATATCAAATATATAATAAACGATAGTTCCCTTCATTGTTCTCAAATAATTCTGCATTAACTGGAAGCTGGGGTTACCTTCGGAGTCCAGGACAACTATTTCACCGTCAATCACAATATTTTTTTTGAATTTCACCAGCTCTGCTGCTATTTGGGGGTACTTGGAGGTATAGGAGTTTAAATTCCGGGTAGTCAATTCGACTTCATTATTAATTATGTGCGAAATCATTCTGTATCCGTCCCACTTTATCTCATATATCCAGTCATCACCGTCAAAAGGAGCTTCTATTAAGGTTGCTAGCATTGGTTTGACCTTTTGCGGCGGTAAAGATTTTAAATTTTCCGGGAATTTGATTTTCTTTTTGATAACTTTTGCAATTTTTCTATTGTATTGTTAGAAATTACAGATTTATCTTTTTTTAGTATGTCTTCATCCAATGCATACTCATCATTTTTTTTAAATAATAGCCAGGATTTTCTATCTTTTTTCATATTAACCAGCGCAAATTCTCCTTCTAATTTTTTTCCTGCCAGAACAAACTTCAAATCCCCTTTTTGTAAAGCATTATTTACAATTTTTTCATTTTCTTTTTTTGAGTTTGTTGCTCCAATCGGCGCATAAACTCCGTTATCCCAAACAATAACTTCACCTGCTCCGTAATTTCCTTCGGGGATAATACCTTCAAAATCTTTGTAATCGAATGGATGGTCTTCAACCATCATAGCAAGTCTCTTTTCACCAGGTTTCATAGAGGGACCCTTTGGAATTGCCCAGCTTTTTAAAACGTCATTAAGCTCCAGGCGAAAGTCATAATGAAGGTTTGTGGCACGATGCTTCTGAACAACAAATATTAACTGCTTGTCAATAGACTTAAGCTTGCCTTTAGGCTCAGCTGTTTCTTTAAAATCCCTTTTTCCTTTATACTCCTTTAGGCTCAAATTAAGCTGCTTGTTTTAAGCTTGCCTTTAGTAATTTCATCAGGTTTTCGCTTCAGTTGGCTTAGGCTCTTTTCCTTTAGGCTTTATTCTTCGTCCTTTTGCCTTCTGAGCTATTATTTTTTTTAGCTCGTCTGTATTTTGAGGTAGATACAATATATTACGAAAAACCCTACTATCTGGAACCAAAACTAATTGAGCCCTTCCACAGCGATCTCATTTGGAATTACCTTTTAAAAAATTTTAAGCAGCCGCTTATATTAAGCAACTGCTTATAAAATCACTTGCAGTAATCCGGGGCGTCACGTTATCGGATTCCTACCCTGAATAACCCGTATCAGCAAAGTTATAATTGCCAGAACCAGCAAAATATGTATAAACCCACCGAGCGTATAAGAACTAATCATACCAGCGATCCAAAGTACCAGCAGTATTATTGCAATTGTCCAAAGCATTTTTAATACTCCTTTCTTACATTTATTATTATACAATGTAAAAAATAACAAATCTCATGCCAAAAAAAAAATTAAAACTTTCTATAAATGGAGGGCTTATATTTGCTGTTTTCATTATAATTGACAGGTTTGTCAGCGATGGAAGTTTTTATGGCTTTCTGGCTGGAAGGAGAAATCACTGACCAATTAACAATAGAACTAGTTTAAATAAATCAGTTTTTTTCTTTTCCTGCAAAACTTTTTAAGTCAATATTATTTTTAGTTTTTCAATTAATTCCTGAGGGAGCTGCTCATTTAATTCTTTTTTGTAATATTTGGTCATCTGTTCCATTTTCTCTTTTGCAAGCGATATACGGCCGGTCTCATAATAGCTTTTTATTTCAATTTCGAATGAATGAGTATTTGATCTATCAATTGTCCTTAATTTATTGGCATACAGTATAGCTTCATCAAATAACTTTAAATCGTAAATATTAGAAACCATGTTTTCGCATAGTGAAATATAATCATTTTTATAACGTGTCCTTAATTCTTCACACCATGTTTCATAATTGCCTTCCCAAAAATCACCTTTGTAAAGTTCGACAGCTTTTTTCGAGAGGTTTATTTTTTCATTAACGTTATTAGTATATTTAATTAAACCGACTAATTTTTCAAATTCAAGAAAATCTATCCTATAAAATAACTGACTGTTCAAAGTTAACGTTTTGCCCTCATATAACACCAGCGGAGCATTTGTAGCTAATTGTTTCGACCTGCCTCTCGGCTTTTTACCATCACCGGGGTACTTTAAAAGGTTTCTAAAATGTGATATAATTTGTCTGAAGATATTTTCCGCACTTTTTACAGCGGTATCCTGGAAAAATCTGTCAATTATTTGATCTCTTGTCAACTTAAAACCCGGCTGGGTTAATAAGTATACAAAAATTGATTTCCATTTCTTTTTCTTCCAAAAAGATTCCGGTATTGTTTCTCCTCTGATCTTTAATTCGAGGTTACCAAAAGAAGTCAAACATATATCAAATAGATTTATAACATTTTTTTTCTTTC
>DASXTZ010000077.1:0-9495 GCA_036505135.1 Ignavibacteria bacterium | reverse complement strand
TCACCCGCCCTGCGCATTTCTTTATTGGGTTCAACTCCGTAAACTATGTTGCAGTTTTTTAAGAAAAGCTCAGATGAAATACCGGTACCCGAGCCTATATCTGCTATAATGGAATCATTTTTTAATACATTTTGCTCTTTCAAATAATTAATTATCTCCGCGGGATAACCGGGGCGGTATTTGATGTAGTTTTCTACGCGGTTTGAAAAACGGGTTGTGGAGTTTTTATTCAATGGATGAGAGCAAAGCCTTCTTGCTATTTTCCTGTTTTTTAATGTTCAATAATGCAATATTTGCAACTATTCTATTCAATTTAAATGGAAAATAATACGGTTAGGGTACGTTTTGCGCCTTCCCCTACAGGTTACCTGCATCTTGGCAGCTTGAGGACAGCTCTGTTTAACTATTTATTTACAAGGCACAATAATGGCAAATTTATTCTGCGAATCGAGGATACAGATCAGTCGCGAAAAATCGAAGGGGCCGTAGAAAATCTTATAAACATTTTAAATACATTTGGATTGACTTACGATGAAGGTCCCGGTGCCGGCGGTGAACATGCTCCTTATTTCCAATCAGAGCGGCTGGAAATCTACAGAAAATACTGCGATGAGCTTTTGGCGAGCGGGCATGCTTATTATGCTTTCGAAACCGAGGAAGAGCTTGAAGAAATGCGCCGGATCCAGCAAATGCAGGGCAAGCAAACCATGTATGACCGCAGGGCAAGGAATTTATCTGAATCAGAGGTAAAAGCTAAGCTTACCTCAGGTGTGCCGCATGTTGTAAGGCTCAAGATCCCTTTGGATGAAGAGATAAAATTTCACGATATAATTCGCGGTAACGTAAAGATTGAAACCAGCCTTGTTGATGACCAGGTACTGTTGAAAAGCGATGGCTACCCGACCTATCATCTTGCTAATGTGATTGATGACCATTTGATGAAGATAACTCACATCATAAGAGGTGAAGAGTGGCTGACATCTGTTCCCAAGCATATAATATTGTATAACGCATTCGGGTGGGAGGTGCCGCAAATGGCGCATGTGCCTCTGATATTAAATCCCGATAAAACCAAATTAAGCAAGCGTCAGGGTGATGTTGCAACAGAGGATTATCTGGAAAAGGGCTATTTGAAAGAAGCACTGATAAATTTTATGGCACTTCTTGGATGGAATCCCGGTGAAGGCGAAACACGCGAGATATTTTCGCTTGATGAGCTTGAAAAATTATTCAATCTTGAAAAGGTTCAGTCTTCAGGGGCTGTTTTCAACATTGAAAAACTTAACTGGATGAATGGTGAGTATATTAAGAACTATAATTTGGATAGACTGACGGAGCTGAGCATTCCATTTATGCAGGCTGCGGGATTTGATATACGGGATAGAGAAAAGGCAAAAAGAGTTTTGCATGTTATAAGGACTGCATTGAATCGGCTTGATGAAATTGGAAAACATACGGCACAGTTCTATAAAGAAAAATTGGAATTTACCCCCGAACAAAAAAACATGCTTGAGGAGGAATCTTCACAAAAGGTTTTAAGAACCTTGCTGGCAAAAACAGAAAAACTTGAAATGATAACTACAGCTAATTTTAAACCGATAATACAGGAAGTGCAAAAGGAAACGGGAATAAAAGGGAAAAATCTTTTTATGCCGATACGAATTGCCTTTGTAGCCGAAGACCATGGCCCTGAACTTGGCTGGGTTGCGTATGCACTTGGAAAGGCAACTGTAATCGAAAGATTAAAATGTGGAGTGCATTAATTTATGGAGTGCATCAACCATGTTGATGCATGAACCATCAAGGATGGTGCACTCCAAAAAATCCTATTTTATAAGAACAAATCGTTTTGTTTGTTCAAAGCCTCTGGCTTCTATCCTATAAAAATAAATTCCACTCGCATAATTTGTGCCATTGAAATCAAATGTATAATAACCCTTATCCAATTTTTCATTAACAAGCGTTATAATCAGTTTACCTGCGGCATCATACACAACAAGTTTTGCATCTGATGTAAATGGCAATGAAAAGTCAATCCTGGTATTTGGATTGGAAGGATTCGGATAATTTTGTGATAAGAAGAAATCAGCAGGCGGACTAATAGTAACGCTATTTACTAAATTAAAATATTCATAATTACCATTATAATCTACTTGCCGGATTCTATAAAAATAAATCCCTGTGTTCAATTTCTTGTCTTCAAATAAATAATTTTTAGGTTCATTTGTCGTTCCATAACCGTTAACACAGCCAATATTGGCCCATACATTTTCTTTTTCGCTTCTTTTTTCAACTACAAAGCCGGAATTATTTATTTCGTTAACAGTTCCCCATTTTAAGATAACATTTCTATTGTTGATAGTGGAATTAAAATAGGCAATTTCAACCGGTAGAGAACCTTCATTCCCTACCCCAAAGGGTGAAAATGAAAATATAGGCTCAAGGGCAGTAGCAACATATGTTTGGCTTCCGCTTACAAGGGCATAATAGCCAACCCAATTTGAGCCATTCCATCTTCCTATGTTTACAGGCTTTGTTATGTTAAAACCGGAGTTCCACTCACCCGAATTAAATTGCAGGGAAATAATAGCATTTGACCCGCCGGGAATTTCTTCGTTTATTGTCCATTGCTTTTTTACAACTTTTGAAGAATCTGTTGGCGGATTATCGAATGTATCTTTTACTTTGACTGAGAAATTATCAGCCGTTCCATAATTAATTATGGTAACGGGATTGTATGATGCTGCAAGCCCCACAGGAAAAACTTTTGGTATAGAACCTACATTATTTATTCTCAAATATCCTGTTTCATCTGCAACAATATAACTGGATGAAGAAAAGGCTGAAATAACAGCCGAACCTCCTGCCGTCAATGTATATGGTCCAAGTATTACATTACCGTTAACTAAAGTAAGGCTATCATTTACAGTCAGGCTAGATGTTAATGAAATACCTAATGGGCTGTTCATGTAAAGATGATTTAAAGAACTTAATCCCATTGGAAGTGTTGCTTTTCCTGTTCCGCATAATTTCAATGTACCAAAAAGTTCATTTGATATTGCCTGGTCTGAGCCATTATACTCAACTATTGCTTTGGAACCAATATTATGAATGGAAAAATTAGCAGGGAAAGAATTAGTTCCGCCGATCATTAATTCCGCGTTACTATTAATTGAAATCAATCCACCGGCTATAGTTCTGTTTAGAATATGGGGCCCGATATTGAGTGTTCCCTGAATGATATTACAGTCTCCCGATACATTAATATTTGATAACAGGGCCGCTGTAGATGCTGTTTTGCTTATTGAAAGATTTCCGAAGGTACTGCCGCTGGTATTGCTTTGTATGGTTCGGTTTTGTGTTCCATTAAAAATGAAGGAGGCATTTGCATTTATACTTAATGAAGTATTATTGTTCTCAAAATTTCCGTTAACATAAATCTTACTTCCCGGCACTTTATCGAATCCGGGTTCAACTGACTGATCAATTATAATGTTGCATAGCTGATTTATTCCAGCCTCAAAATTCGCAGATGATCCTGAATTGGAAATAAAATTAACTGTTCCGTTAATAGAGCTGAAAGTACCTGAATTAATCCAGTTACGGGATATTTTAATTATTCCACCGCTCTGGGTAAATTCGGCACCGGCACCTATAATAAAATCTCTAAGAATTAATGTTCCCCCTGTTTGGGTAAATGTCCCGCCCGGTACCCCCGATTCTAATACAAAATTTGTTCCCGAAACAATTGTCAGTTGTCCATCATGAATAGTTGCTGATGCGCCCGCATTAACATATAACATGTTAGCTTCAAAGATACCGGAATAAATTATAGGGAAGCGTCCCCCTGCTGGATCAGAAGGCAAAGTGACAATATCAGCATTATTCGGAACCCCGTTAGGTGTCCAGTTACTGGGGTTATCCCAAGAAGAGCTCACATTTCCATTCCAGGTTTTCTGGCTGGAAAAAAGTGAAGCTTGCGCTGCGAATAAAACTATCAGGAAATATGATAGTATGGGGATTTTAATTTTTTCCATATTCAAAAGGGAACACTAATTTATTTCGATAACTAAATTAACATAAAAATTTAAAGTAACAATAACGCATATAAGTGAAAATTTATGTAAAATATGTACTTAATAAAGTTATAAGAATATTGAAATTAAATGTTATGCACCTGAATATTAAATTGCTTTCAGGTTGAAATTGGATTATCTTTTAAAAGTTTTCATATCGGGTAAAATTCTCGGGGATAGTTAAGCAAGGTTATTTTTTATTTTCCTTCTGTAGATTTAAAAAAAACTAAAGGAGGCAGTATGAGTGCAAAAATTGTTCTTGTAGAAGATGAAAAAATTATCTCATTGCTCTTAACAAAGATGCTTGAAAAAAGAGGTTACAGTGTATTAGAATCATTTGATCAGGGTGAAGATGTTATTGATTATGTTAAAGGAAAAAAAGTGGATGTTGCCCTTCTTGATATTTATCTTAAAGGAAAGGTTAATGGAATTGAAGCGGCAAAACAAATTAATTCCTTCAGTGATACCGTGATAATTTTCTTAACGGCTAACACCGATAGGGCAACTAAAGAAATGGCATTGGAAACCCGCCAGGCAGGATATTTCGAAAAGCCTCTTTCCGATGCTGAGCTTGATGAAATTTGTGAAATAATCGAAACGGAAATGTCAAAAAAACCCCCGGAATAAATTATATAATTCCTATTGTTAGCTTATAATTTTTATAATTGTGCTTCTTCAAAATACCGTTTAACCATTAGTAAATACATTGTCTTATCTCATAAAATGTGTTAAATTATGTAAGCTCTTATTCATTAATTTAATAGTTAAAAGATAATTTGGGCTAAGGCAAGTTTTAATGTTAAGGAATATTTTATGAATTTATTGATGGTTTTACCTCAGGAAACCTTTATTAAAATTTTTCTGATTTTATCATTCTGTCTTTTCTTTTTATCGGTAATTGTTAAGAAGCAAAAACCGGATCTAAATAAAAGGAAAAAGAAGACTGCCCCCCGTTTGGGAGAAAACCAGAACGGGCTCTTCATGCAAACGCTGGAAAGGGTTGAACTGGCAGCATTATCATTAGACAAGGCCGGTAATGTTATTTTTATTAATAATTACCTGCTTAATTTATTAGGCTATAAGAGAAAAGAGGTTATAGGCAAGCATTGGGTAAGGAATTTCCTGCCGGGAAACATCAGGGAGGTAATGCATGAAAAATTTGACAGGCATATTATAAATAAAGAAGTCCTGGAACCTGCATACATCAATCCAATAAGAACCAAAAAAGGCGATCTGTGCCTGGTTAAATGGAATGATACTATCAGCTGCGATTCTAAAGGCGAGCCCAATGGAATAATCACAATTGGCGAAGACATTACTAACAGAATTACACATGAAAAAAAGCTTACTGAGACTAACAAAATACCTCAGCTTTTGTATAACTCTACCAAAGAGCTGGCCGGAACACTGGATGAAAATAAAATATATGAGATACTTCATAAATTTGTCAGAACTGCAATGCCATGCGATGGATTTTATATATCTTCATTTGATGATAAGACTGGAACGATAAAGTGTGAAGCAGCATGGGGTGAAGGTAAATGGCTGAAACCGGAAAAATTTCCGTTGATCCCTCTTGAAGAACAAGGCAAGGGAACACAAAGCAGAGTGATAAGGTCAGGTAAATCAATGATAATGAATAATTATTGTAAATACAGGGATACTGCGAAAACTAAATATTATGTTGATTTAAACAGCAATATTCTAGATACCCTTCCTGACAATAAGCCTAAAACCAGCTCGGCAATAATTGTGCCTATTAAAGTTGAGAACAAGGTGATCAGAGTTGTAATGGTTTCCAGTTACCTTGTCAATTCTTATGATAAAGGCCATTTAGAGCTGCTTGAAACAATGGCAACACATATTGCAGCCGCATTGGTAAATGCAGATTTATTTAAAAAAGCTCAGGTCGAAATTGCCGAACGAAAAAAAGTTGAAGAAACATTGCAGTTAACCCAGTTTTCAATTGATAAAGCCGCCGATGCAATTACGTGGGTAGATATGAATGGTAAATTTACGAAAGTTAATGAGTCTGCTTGTAAATTATTCAGCACCCCGAAAAATGAATTTTTAAAAATGCATGTTTGGGATTACGACATTAATGCTACTGAAAAAAGCTGGTTTAAATTCAAAAACTGTTTAAAAGAAAAAGAATCGGATTTATCGGAAACAGAAATAAGAATAAATGTCAAAATAATTCCGGTGGAGATATTAGCCAATTATATAATATTCAAAGGGAAAGAATATATAGTTGCATTTGTACGGGATGTTACAGACAGAAGGAATTCTGTGGAAATGCTGAAAAGCAGTGAAGAAAGATACCGTGCATTTTTTGAACAAAATAGCGTAGGTGTTACTATGGTTTCACTTGATGAGTTGAAATTTTTATCAGTTAACAATGCGTATTGTAATATGCTTGGATATACACGGGAAGAGCTGCTGAAGATGAATGTTTTTGATATTTCTTTTCCCGGGGATGTTGAAAGAGAGATGGTTTCATACAAAGGTAAGGTTCCGGAAGAATTCGTTTTAGAACACCGTGATATCAGGAAAAACGGGGAAATTATCTGGGTGAAGGTTTCTATTTCTACAATTAAAGATGACAAAGGACGGTCTCTGTGCCGGATGGCAATCATTGAGAATATAAACAATCAGAAAATGGCACAGGAAGCGTTAGAAACAAGTGAATTAAAATATCGGACCTTGTTTGAATCTATGAGTGAAGGTCTTTTAAAAGTAGATAATAATGAAAATATACTTTTTGTAAATGATCAGTTTTGCAGAATAGCAGGTTATAATAAAGAAGAACTTATAGGGAGAAATACGCGGGATATTCTTTTAAGGAAAGAAGATTATGCTATTATTGAAAAGAAGAATTTTGAAAGAAAGAGTGGGCATTCCGATAAATACGAGATTCAGCTAAAACATAAATCGGGTCAGTTAATATGGACAGAGGTTAGCGCCTCACCTGCAATAGATATTGGTGGTAACATAAATGGCTCAATTTCTTTAGTCACGGATATTACCAAAAGAAAATGTTCTGAAGAACAGCTTCGTAAGCTATCAAGCGCTGTTGAACAAAGCCTGGTTTCTGTTTTGATTACCGATGCGAACGGCAATATAGAATATGGAAATCCTCAATTCACTAAAACATCAGGCTACTTGCTTCAGGATGTAATTGGCAAGAACGCCAGGATTTTACAATCCGGCCAAACCAATAATGAAACATATCATTTGCTGTGGTCAACAATTAAATCGGGTAATGAATGGAAAGGCGAATTATTAAATAAAAGAAAAAATGGTGAATTGTATTGGGAAGATACATCAATATCACCTATTAAAAATGAAAAAGGTGAAATAACGCATTTCCTTGCAATAAAAGAAGATATAACCGAAAAGAAACGAATAGATGAGCAAATCAGAATGTCGTTAAAAGAGAAGGAAATAATGCTTAAAGAGGTTCATCACAGGGTTAAAAATAATCTTCAGATAATTTCAGCATTATTGAATCTAAAAAGAATGAACGTTGAAAATCCGGAAGTTATATCTATACTTGAAGAGAGCAGAGACAGGGTGCAATCAATGGCCCTTGTTCATAAGAAACTTTATTCTGCGGGAGATTTTACATGGATAAATCTGCAGTCATACATTTATGATCTTAGCTTTATGCTGTTAACAAATTCTAATCTGAAAGAGAATGTGAATATAAAATACGATATAGATGAGTTTAATCTTGATATTAATACAATGGTACCATTGGGTCTTATTTTAAATGAAATGATAACTAACTCATTTAAACATGCTTTTGCAGGAAGAGGAAAAGGTGAAATACTTATTTCGGCACATAAAGTGAATGATGGATCTTTTCTGCTTAAGTATAGTGATGACGGCATAGGATTTTCGAAAGATTTTATTCCGGAGGTCTCCAATTCTCTGGGTATGCAATTAATAATTAGCCTGACAGATCAAATCAACGGTATACTGAAAATTGAGAACAGTAACGGCTTGCATTACGAAATTAAAATAAATGAAAATTAAAAATGACCAGAATCGTTCTTGTAGAAGATGAAAAAATTATATCACTTCTTCTAACTAAAATGCTAGAAAACAGGGGATATAAAGTGCTAAAGGCCTTTTCTCTTGGTGAAGACGTAGTTGATTACTTGAGAAATAACAAAGTTGATGCTGTATTGATGGATATCTATCTTAAAGGGAAGCTAAACGGTATTGAAGTTGCTAAACACATAAATTCTATTAGTGATACTATAATAATTTACATAACGGCGAATGCCGATCCTTCCACTAAAGACCTGGCATTGGAAACCCGGCAATCTGGATATTTTGAAAAACCACTTTCCGATTCTGAGCTTGATGAAATTTGCGAAATAATTCAATCAGAAATGTCAAAAAAAATTTCAGCGTAATTTTCTTGCCTGTTCGCATAATTTAAAAATATAACTTTATTAATACACTTACACGATTAATTCCAATGATAAAAAAATAAAAAGACAGGTAATTGACCTGTCTTTCACGAAATCGTCTGGTTTTTTTTATTAGCGATTAATTACCCGTTTTGAAATGGAAAAAAGGATTTGACCAATAAGTTTGATTACCTGATGTAACCCCTACTCTCCAATAGTAATCCTTCTGAGCATCGAGAACAACTGGTAGTGTATATGTCGTTCCACTGACACCGAAGTCATATGGAGGGGAAGCGAATGACCCATTGACATCAATCTGTAGTTTAGTGCCCTCGTTAGTCCATTTTAGTGTTGGTGAGCGGGGTTGGTCTATTGAGTTATCTGTAGGTGAAATCAGAACAGGTGTTTTTATACCAGTTGCTTTGGTTTCGGTTGGAGAGTCACAGCCGCTTAAGTAAAAACCAAAAATAAATAAAATTAAAAGTGAATATATCGCTTTCATTTTTTCCATAAAAAGTTATGTAATAATTAATTAAAGTAAGAATTTTTTTTTTGTATTAAAATGCTATTAAATATTATTTTATATAACCAAAATGGTTACCCAATTTTTCAGATAGCCTAACTAAATTTATGAGAAAGAGAAAAATGCCGACACAATTTACTCGGTTTTGAATGCAAAAACACTTTTAGACCAATAAGTAGTTGAACCCGAGGTTACCCCAACTCTCCAATAATACCACTGATTATGCGCTAACGTATCGGGAGGCATATTGTATTGATTTCCGCTGACAGTTGCCGAAAACTCCGGGGGGGAAAAGGACGGGGTATAGTCAATTTCAAGCTTATCGGCCGTGCCGGTCCACCTGAAAGTTGGATTTATAGGTATGTTAGATGAACCATCCGGTGGTGCAACCGGGACTGGAAGAATAATATTTGTTGCCTTGTTTTGAACAGGGTCCCCGCATCCATGAACACAAAATAGTGCCCATATAAATAAG
>DASXTZ010000076.1:0-4279 GCA_036505135.1 Ignavibacteria bacterium | reverse complement strand
AATACAAAGCGGAAGCAAAATAAACCAGGGGAGGACTTGAAAAGTAAATCCAACCCAGGCTATTGCAAAGGCTCCAATGTTCATTTGACCCTCTGCTCCTATGTTAAATAATCCTGCTTTGAATGCAAATGCCACTGCCAGCCCTGTAAAAATTAATGGTGTAGCTTTAAATAACACCATGCCAATACCATAAGAATTACCAAGTGTATTTGCTATGAGAGTAGAATAAACTAAAATAGGATCCTTGCCGATTAATGAAATGATAATTGCACCAATAATAGCTGAGAGTATTATGGGAGCTATAATAGTAGTTATTCCATATTTATATTTTTTAAATGACAAGTTTAATGTTGATTTTTCTGGATAAATTCCACCTAAACTCCGGCTTTAGCCGGAATTGTTATCTTCAAATCCCAATTTTCTAATTGTGTTCATTAAACTCAATTGCGCCTGCCTGCTGCAGGCAGGGCTGAAGCCAAATATTATTTTATTTCTTTTCCCCGTTCTAAAGAGCGGAGCTTCACAATTGCATTTATGGTATGTTACAGTTAATATTAACTACAAATTACTAATTGCACCTGTCATATACATTCCAATTTCACGTTCATTTGTATCAGCAGAATTTAACATCGTAACCATTTTGCCACTGTACATAACACCTATTCTATCGGATAGTTTAAGTAATTCACTAAGGTCTGAAGAAACAACCAGGATTGCTTTTCCTTTATTCCTTTCCTCAATTAAAATATTATGAACAAACTCTGCAGCTCTTATATCAAGCCCTCTGGCTGGATGGCTTGCTATTACAAGGTCAGAATTTTTTGACATTTCTCTTGACACAACAAGTTTTTGCTGGTTGCCTCCGGAAAGTTTTCCAATCTCCATGTTTGAGTTTGCCGGGCGGACATCATATTTTTTGATTAAGGTATTGGTATATTCGGTTATATTTTGCTTATTAATTGTTATGCCTTTTCTAAACTGACTTTCATTTTGTCTGCCAAGCAATACATTTTCAGAAAGTGAATATTCGTTTACTACACCGTATTTATGCCTGTCTGAAGGGATATGCGATATAACTTTCTTTCCGTTTATTTTAATTTGCCCGCTTTTTATCTCTTTTAATCCATCTATGGCCTCAATAAGCTCAGATTGACCGCTGCCTTCCACTCCAGCAATGCCAAATATTTCACCTGAAGTTATCTCAAACGATAAATCTTTCACAACATCTGTAAGATTGTCGCCTTCTACATTTAAGTTTTTGACTTCAAGAATTTTTGTTTTCCCTGGTGATATTGATTTTTTCTCTGCTGATGGCAAGGCCTCTCCAACTATCATTTCTGCAAGTTCTTTTTGGCTGGTTTCTGCCGTAATTTTTTCGCCGGTTACCTTTCCGTGTCTTAAAACTGTTACTCTATCACTTACGGAAAGTACTTCACCCAGTTTGTGACTTATCAGAATTATTGTTTTACCTTCGTTCTTAAGTTCTTTAATTAACGAGAACAATTCATCTGTTTCCTGAGGAGTCAAAACTGCAGTTGGTTCATCAAATATTAATATTTTGGAATTTCTGTAAAGTACCTTGAGGATTTCAATCTTTTGCTGAATACCCACTGAAAGAGTTTCTATTTTAGAATTAAGATTTATGTTGAGCCTGAACTTATTTATTATTTGTTCAAGCCTTTTTCCAGCAGAGCCGTAATTTAAAATTCCTCCGAAATGAGTATCCTCCTCGCCTAGAATAATATTATCAATTACAGAAAGAGTATCAACAAGCATAAAGTGCTGGTGAACCATTCCGATACCATTATCGATTGCATCAGTGGGGGAGCGAAAGTTTTTTGGCACTCCATTAATTAAGATTTGGCCTGTATCGGGACGATATAAGCCGTAAAGGATGTTCATCAATGTTGTTTTACCTGCACCGTTTTCACCAACCAATGCATGTATTTCACCTGCCTTAACCTTAAAATATATTGAATCATTAGCCAAAGTATCACCGAATCTTTTGGTAATACCTTTCATTTCTATCATAAACATAATGTCAAATTAAAAAAACCAAATGCCAATTTAAATTCAAATTTCTAAAAACTAAAAAAGGATGTGGTGTGGCGGATTTAAATTGGCATTTGCCTGCCTGCAGCAGGCAGGAGCTTTGTTATTTGTCATTTAGTAGGGACAATAATTTTTCCCTCAACAATTTCTTTCCGTATTTCTTCAACTTTTTTGTGTGTTTCTTCACTTATCAGATTTTTATTTTTCTCATTATAAATGTAGTCTACTCCTTTTGATTTCAATCCGTAAATTTCTACCCTGCCGCCTTTGAATGTTCCTTCCTTCACCTGCTTGATACAATCATATACTGCGTTATCTACAACTTTTATCATGCTGGTGATAATATTACCAGGCGCTTCATCGTTCTGGTCTGAATCCACTCCGATTGCAAATTTTTTTGTCTCTCTGGCTGCTTCGAAAACGCCGAGACCGGTAACTCCCGACGCGTGATAAATTATATCAACACCCTGCGAATATTGTCCAAGTGCAAGCTCTTTGCCCTTGCCGGGATTTTTGAAAGCGTCTCCCGTTACTCCCGCATACCCGATTAAAACTTCGCATTTGGGGTTAACATGTTTAACACCTGCAGCATAAGCAACTTCAAATTTTCTTATAAGCGGCGATTCCATTCCCCCTACGAAGCCTACCTTGTTTGTTTTTGTGGTTAGACCTGCAATTGCACCAACGAGGAATGAACCCTCTTCTTCCTTGAACTCAAGCGCTATTAGATTGAAGGGAAGAGACTTATTAGGGTCATAAGTATAATCAACGCAGGCATATTTTTTATCAGGAAACTCGGCTGCTATTTTTGTGATCTCATCAGTAAATATAAAACCAATACCGAAAATGATATTAATATCGGCTCTTGTGGAAAATTGTCTCAACGCTGCTTCTCTATCAGCGCCGGGACCGGGTTCTATATATTCGTACTCTATTCCAAGCTCATTTTTTGCTTTTTCAAGCCCGCGGTAAGCTGCATCGTTAAACGATTTATCGCCTCTGCCGCCGACATCAAATACCAATCCTACTTTAATTTTACCTGTTTGCTGCTGCTGTTGTTTTTGTCCGCAGGAAGAAATGAATAGCGATATTATTAATAATGAAGTTAGTAAATGTTTTAGCACCGTATTTTATTAATTTTAGCTAAATTAACTTAAAATTGGAATAGGTTCAATTGAAAAGATTATTGTTGTTTCCTTCAAATTTATTTTATATTATAGTGTATGGTAATTCTTAGGATTGAACATAAAGTTCCAAACTTTGAAGACTGGAAGAAAGCTTTTGACAGCGACCCTATTGACAGACGAAAATCAGCTGTCAAGCGTTATCGGATTTATAGACCTGCGGATGATCCTAATTATGCAGTTATTGATCTTGAGTTTGATAATCGCATAGATGCCGAGAAAGCACTTGCAGCATTACGCAGCTTATGGAGTAAGGTAGAAGGAACAGTTATGTTTAATCCGCAAACACGAATTTTTGAAGTTGTGGAGTCAGCAAAATATTAGTAGAAGAATCGGATTTCTAACAAAACTTAAACACTATTTCCTTATATTTGTATCTCCAAAAATTTAAAATTTCCATGAAAAAGATTTTTTTGTTATTAATTATCGTTTTTTTAGGCTCTGTTTTCTCCCTCAATAATGAGTCCATCGGGCAAACCATCAAAGAAGTAAATATACTTCACTGGAACGATTTCCATGCAAGAAACCAGCCTTACAAAGTCTCAAAGAAAGATTCTGTTACAGGCGAGCAAATATACTATTATGCCGGGGGGACAGGCAGTATGCTCAGTTACCTGAATAAATACCGTACACCTGAATCGCTTGTGCTGAATGCAGGCGATGATTTTCAGGGGACACCAATATCAAATTTCACGCGAGGCCGTTCGCAAATTGAGCTCATGAACCTGTTTAACATTGATGCTTTTGTGCTTGGCAACCATGAATTTGATTACGGGCAGTATTCACTTGATTCAGCCCTGCAGCTTGCAAATTTCCCCGTGCTTTCTGCAAATGTATTTATGGTATCCAGAAATTCACTAATGGCAAAACCATACATTACAAAGGAAGTTGACGGAGTGAAATTCGGTATCATTGGCATAACTCTACCTGAATTATTTGAAACTTCGTTACCAAAAAATGTTTCTGACCTTATTATGTTAAATACCGATTCGGTAATTCAGGCGGGGATAAATGAGCTTAAAAAGCAAAACTCAGATGTAATT
>DASXTZ010000075.1:0-3666 GCA_036505135.1 Ignavibacteria bacterium | reverse complement strand
TTTTTATTTTTAAGCACGAACTCCTTTTGGGGTTTTACGGTCCGTTTCTTTGGAATAAGCAGGTGAAATATCTCTTAAATTATTTACTTTTTCTACTACCTTGTTTATCACATACTTAATTTCTTCAGCTGTATTAAACCTGCCAAGACCAAAACGTATTGACGATTTAACCAGCTTATCAGGCAGCCCTATTGCCTTAAGAACATGAGAGGGACGCAGTGTTGCCGATGAACATGCGCTTCCGGAAGAAACAGCAATATCTTTTATTGACATAATTAATGCATCTGCTTCAATTCCTTCAAAACTGAGATTTAAATTATTATAGAGCCTTTTTTCAGGATGGCCGTTTAGGTAAACCCCATCCAGTTTGGCAATTATTGCATTTTCAAGCTTGTCCCTTAACTCGCCTATTTTATTGCATTCACTGACCATCTCTTTTTTATTTATTTCACATGCCTTCCCAAAACCAATTATAGCTGGGACGTTCAGCGTACCCGAACGTAATCCTTTTTCGTGTCCCCCGCCGTCGATCTGAGGCGTTAACTTTATTTTAGGAAACTTGCCGCTTATATATAACGCTCCAATTCCTTTAGGGCCATACATTTTATGGGATGAAAAGCTCATGAGGTCTATTTTCATTTCTCTGGCATCAACTGGAATTTTCCCAACTGCCTGAGTTGCATCCGTATGGAATAGCACCTTTTTCTCCCGGCATATTTTCCCTATTTCAGCAATATCGTTAATTGTCCCTATCTCATTATTAGCTAATATTATCGATACCAAAATAGTCTTATCATTGATAGCTCTTTCCAGTTCATCCGGGTTTGTCATACCATATTTATCTGCATTTAAATAAACAATGTTATAGCCTTTCTTCTCAAGTGATTTATATGAATCAAGACCTGCTTTATGTTCTATAGGAGTGGTTATAACTTGATTGCCTTTTGAAACGTAGTTTTCGGCAATTCCCTTTATTGCAAGATTAATTGATTCTGTTGCCCCACTTGTAAATATGATCTCACCGGGTTCAGAATTTATAAGGTTCGCTATCTTTTTACGTGCTAATTCAACTGCAGCTTCAGCTTTCCATCCAAACTCATGAGCTTTGCTTGCTGCATTACCATAATTTTCAGTAAAATAAGGCAGCATGGCCTCAAGCACCCGCGGGTCAACCTTAGTTGTTGAGTGATTATCTAAATATATGGGGAATCTTAACACGATTGATCTTACACTATCTCAGATAATTTCGTGGAGTTGAAATATGCGTTGATTTGCCTCTGTATTTTTTGCAGTGGGTCGCTTAATATGCATGTATCATATAGCTTGCAATCATGGGGATCTTCTGCCGACCCGCAATCCAGAATATATTCATATCCTTCAATAGCGTTAAATATTGTAGCCAGGCTAATATTTTCAGGTTTTTGAGTAAGAGTATATCCACCGCGCGTTCCCTGCACAGAGGCTAGCAAATTATGATTTTTTAATCTTTGTAATATTTTAGATAGCAAGTCATAGGGTATATTATACTGCACTGAAATTTCTTTTGCCGAACACGGGTTAATTTCACCTTCCATTGCAATATGCTTCATGGCTATCAGGCCGTATTCAACTTTTTTTGAAAGCTTAAACATTGGCTAGTTTACTTTAATTAATCTCGCAGCAAATGAGCCGTCTATTCCGTGCCTGTGAGGAAATGTTTCTACACATCCTGACTCATTAACCAGCGCTTTATCTATAAATTTTGAAGCGTCGTCAATTTTAAATTCCGGGTGTCTTTCAAGGAAGTCTTTTACAATATCCATATTTTCTTCCTGCTCGGTTGAACAGGTACTGTAAACAATAACTCCGCTTGTTTTAATAAGTTTCGATGCCGTTTCCAGAAGCTCTTTTTGAAGTATGTTAAGCTCAAGTATATCCTCAGGCTCACGTTTCCACCTTATCTCCGGTTTTTTTGAAAGCACACCTAAACCCGAGCATGGAGCGTCAAGCAAAATTTTATCGAACTTTTGCCCTGTTAACGCTTCGCTCTCGGGATTTCGCGCATCATCCTGAATAAACTCGATATTTGTAACTCCGAGTCTCTCTGCCGTCTTTTGCATCATTTTTAATTTAGCATCATATTTATCGACGGCATAAATTTTCCCGTTGTTCTTCATCATCTGCGCAAGATGTGTTGCCTTCCCTCCCGGGGCTGCGCACATATCAAGAATAACATCACTCTCGGATGGATTCAAAAGCACAGAAGGAAGCCCTGCACTTTCATCCTGAACTGTATATAAACCGTTTTGAAAATCTTCATCAAGATATATCTTTGACATCAGCCGAAGGGTAATAAAATAATTTATATGCCTGCATGTCCGCACCGTCATTTGCTTTTCTTCAAGCTTCTTCACAACCTCATCCCTTCTGGTTTTAAGAGTATTTACTCTAAGGGTTAATATCGGGCGTTTGTTATTAGCCTCAGCCAGCTTTTCAGCTTCATCAAAACCAAAACGCTGTATCCATCTTTTAGCCATCCAGTTTGGATGTGACTGCATTATACCAAGATATTTTACTTCATCTATTTCACGTGTAGGATAAACAAGCGCTTCTTTTGTCCTTATAATAGTTCGCAGCAAACCGTTCACAACATCAGCATGCTTCTGTGTACTGATTCTTTTAATGAATTCAACGGCTTCATTCACTGCCGCAAAATCAGGTATTTTATTTAAGAAAAGTATCTGGTATAACGCTACACGAAGCGTGTTTTTGATTTCCGGTGTGCACTTTTCCCAGTTACCGCGGTAAAAACCGTTTAAAAACCAATCAAGCCTTCTCATCCACCTGATGACACCATGGCATATTTCGTTTAATAACGACTTATCATAATCATTCAGCAGCTCCGATTTAATTTCAAAATCGATGAGCTTTTCAAGGTATGCATCGGTTCTTTCAACTCTGGTTAGAATTTTTACAGCAAGGCTTCTTGCATCGGAATATATAGTATCGCCTTTAGGACGCTCCCTGCGCTTGTATTGCGGAGCTTGTTCAGTTTCGGGTTTCTGTTCCGGCTGAACTGTTTGAACTTCTTCTGTTACTACCTGCGGGGTTTTCGATTCTTCGGATAAATCGGTATTTTCAGGTGCTTTTTCAGTATTTTCCATACTATTCATTACAAATATACCGCTATATCTTACTAGTTACAATGAAAGGATTCCTTCTGTCATTCCCGCGAATGCAGCAGGCAGGCGAAAGCGGGAATCCATTATTTGCCTTCATTATGTTTTTACAACTGGTTATTTTTGAAAGATGAAGTATAAAAATCTAAAAAGTGTGGCTCATAACTTAGGTCATGCATTTCTAAGCCTTATGAATTATTCCGGCTCAAATCATGTAATTGAGCATCTCTTTCAAAAAGCTAAAGAATCTGGGGTTAACTCAATTCAGATTGATTTTTTAAATGAAATTATCGAACCACCAGAATTTAGGATTCCGGATGTAATAAATTCTTTAAGAAATTACAGGGCATATTTTCCAAGAGATCTGGAGTCGCAGAAATGTTCATTAGAACATATTAAGGAAGTGAAAATTAAAATTATCTTTGATCTAAATAACATAAAATTAGATGAAAATATTGAAGGACTGGAATTACCCGCTTACGATTGCTTTGTTGAAATATTAGATGAC
>DASXTZ010000074.1:0-7718 GCA_036505135.1 Ignavibacteria bacterium | reverse complement strand
TACCGGCAGCAGTAAAAGAAATGTAATAAATGATGCAATAAAGTTGCTTATAAATACTGCTACCAAACCGTATTTAAATACAAGTATAAAAATAAGATTAAGCGTGACGTTGATGGTTATATTAATTAGCTTAATAGCTGCAAATAGCGATGCTTTGTTTTTAAGACGAAGATTCGCGAAAGGAACCAGCGAAAGAGCATCAAAGAACAAAATAAAAGCAGTATAAAAGATTATAGAAGGGTCCTTAAGGCCTATAATGCTCGTTATGTTCCCTGAAAATATCAGGATGATTAATGAAAGAAACGCGCTGTTTGCTACGATAACAAAAAATGGATGAGAAAAATTTTGTTTCGGGTTGCCAATTTCGTTTGTTGATGCAAATCGGAAGTAACCTGCTTCGAATCCGAGGGAATAAATAATATTAAAAAATGCTATGTAAGCAAATACAACAGCAACTATTCCGTATTCCGAAGGCGGGAAAACATTGGTATAAAAGGGAACGAGAATAAAATTTAAAAAGCGCCCAACAATGGTGCTTGTTCCGTATATCAGCGTTTGCTTTGAAAGACTCTTTATTTTATCGAGCATTATTCACGAGTAGAGTGGGACCTGACATAGCGCAGAATCTCTACCACCCCTTAGTCCCCTCCTTACAAAGGAGGGGATAGAATTACATAAACAAGTTCAAAATTAATTAAATATAAGGGTGAGAACAAGTCTATGGCTTGTCGTAGTTAGAGAATAGAAAAAGGCCAGCAATTATGCCGGCCCCTAAATTTTAATTGCTGGATTTTTTTACCGCCAGTTAATTCTAACGCTTCCAGAAGTTAGCATATAGTCAAAACAGTCATAGCAATAAAATGTATAATCTCCTGCTTTATAGAAATTAATTTTCTTATACATCCATGTCCAGTTCTTTTCTGTATCAAGATAAATAGTATTGTCATATGCGCCATTACGGTAAACCTCAAAGCGAATACTATAGCAGGCTACCTCATACGGCAGGCGGACAAGGACATAAACATAATCGCCCTCATTGCGGATTGTAAATGTGCTTGATTCTGTTATCGGGTAGCCGGAATTATCTACACCCTCGCAAAAATACATTGTCTGCGAATTGGAAGATTTTGTAATTGCAAAAAAGCCAATTACTATTATTGCAAAGAATAATAGTTTTTTCATTTTATTTTGCCTCCTGATTTTTTAGTGAATGTTTTCATTATCTCATTTTAATTGTAACTTCGCCGGCTCCTACCGGTGTGCCATCCGGCTTCAAAACGGTTACCTTGTAATCACCTGCCGAATAGAAAGTATGGAACTTATCGAAATATATATAGTCCCAGTCCGGCTGCACGTCAAATTTTTCGGTGGCAACTATTTTCTCGCTTGTCCCCAGCTTTGTAATACGCAGATCAAGCTTGCCAACACCGATGGTCTTTCCCGTGCCTCTTAAATCAATCATACACGTAAAATAGCCGCCGTTTGGCCCGATAATAAATACATCACTTTTGCCAATTTCATCGCCTCCTCGATATTCTTCACAAAAGTATACTTTTGCATCACCTCCTGAAGAGGTTCTGTCAGTGCTTTTCGTGTCTTCCTTTTTTGTATCTTCTTTCTTTATGTCTTCTTTCTTAGTATCTTCCTTTTTCGTATCCTCTTTTTTATCATCCTTGTTCGAGCTGCAAATATATCCAACTGCGAACATAACCAGTAAAGCGATGACTAACTTTAAATGGCTGTTGTTGAATAACATATTGTTTTCTCCTTTAAATAATGTTACGTTTTGTGGATTATTGGTTCAAACTTATATAAATTTTGCTTAATAAGCAATAATTAATTAGCCTTAGAGGGGGTTCTATTCCCGTTGTGTATTTCAACACTAAAGGGTAGTAAAATCAACCCTCACATGAGAGTAATAATGAGAAAACGATAAATCATCCCTCCCCTAACCCCTCTGTGAGGGAGAACATTCAGTCAGAATTCAAGCGAAGAATCTATTGATTTATATGAGTGCGTTAGCATTCCAATCGAGTAATAATCAATACCTTCGCGCTGCTTATGTTCAAAATTCTGCTGGTTTATTCCCCCGGAAAGCTCGATTTTATAGCCATGCTGCTTTAACTTTTTGATAGCGCTTTCCAGCTTTGACTCACTAAAATTATCAAGCATGACTATTTTAATGATGCCTTTTCCATATCTGATGATAGTTTCAATCTCATCCTCAGTTTTGGCTTCAATTTCCAATCTCTCACCGGTGATATTCTTACGCTTTAATATATTTATTGCTTTTTCCAGCGAACCAGCCGAACGAATGTGATTATCCTTAACCAAAACAGCAGAGCTAAGGTCAAACCTGTGGAAATCACCGCCTCCTATTTTTACAGCTGCCAGTTCGAAAACCCTGAAATTGGGAGTCGTTTTACGGGTATGCAGAATTTTAGCCCCTTTAAATTTTAATTTTTTTACGAAATAGTTAGTTAACGTCGCAATGCCTGACATCCTTTGCAAAAAATTAAGCGCAGTCCGCTCCCCAATTAGCAGATTTTTCAATGTTGATTTTACTTCAAGAAGAATAGCTTTGTTCCGCACAAAATCGCTGTCTTTATAGAAGAAATTGAACTTTGCCCCTGGGTCAATTCTAAGATATATTTTTTTGAATACATTCAGTCCCGCGGCTATGCAATCCTCCTTACAGAGCAGCTTCGCCGTAAGCATTTTGCTTCCGCTATCACCTGCAAGAAGCTTTTTTGTAGTAATGTCTTGAAAAATTTTATCTTCATTCAAGGCGCTATCTATAGCCTTATTTATTTGAGCATCATAATGTTTGTAAAATTCCTTCAGCGTCATTTCTTCATACATTTCAGCTCATCGGGTGAGCTTATTCCTTCCGGTAATATTGCATCATCTATTAAAAGGAAGGGGATTTCTTCTACTATTAGGTATTTAACACCGCAGTTTGTGCAAACCAGAAAATCTTCTTTTCCAAAGGAGTCCCCACGGACAAGCTTTAATTCTTTTTTGCCGAGTGGGCAAGCAAGCATGGTAAGATTTTCCGGATTAAGCATTAAATTTTGCTTTTTACAAGTTCCATAAATTCTTTTGGAGGGCGCGTTGGCTTTAAGACATCGAGCTTTATGAATGAGTGAATAGTGTGGCCCGTTACAATTAACTTATCACGGACGTATAGTTCATAATCTATTTTAACTCTCACAGTAGGCATTTGTTTTAAAAACGAACGAATGATAATTATATCATCGTACCCAGCTGTTGATATATAATTAGCATGGGCTTCAATAACCGGCAGGCCGTAATTAATTTTTTCCAGCTGGGTATAGGGATAGCCCATCTCACGCAGTAATGAGTTTCTCCCGGCTTCAAAGAATTCGAAGTATCTTCCATTGTTAACAATGCCCATGTTATCAGTATGAGCATATAGAACCCGTATTTGTACCTCAGATTTTATCATTTAATTCAGAACGCTGATGACGCAGATTGATTCGAAATTCGCAGATTTCTATTTTTATTAGAAAAAGCTTTTCGTTTTATTTCAGGCTTTTTTCCAAAATTCAATAATAAACCAATTTCTGTAGCCCTTAGATAATTAATCAGTCGAGAAAAATTATTTTATTTTTTGATTATATTATTTCTAAACAGCGGTAATCTATTCAACCAGCTTCATCAGCGTTCAGGTTTTAAGCTAATCAAAAATCTTGCCCGGGTTTAATATTCCTTTTGGGTCGAAGGTTTTTTTAATATTTTTCATCAAGCCGAGTTCCGTTTGCGATAATGCTATCGGCAAGTATGCTTTTTGAGAATAACCTATACCATGCTCTCCCGATATCATCCCCTCCAGGGACACTGTGAGCTCGAAGATCTCCCTTATCGCAGAATCCAAGTTCTTTTCCCATGTGGCATCATCTAATTTATCTTTCAGAATATTAACGTGAATATTACCATCGCCGGAATGCCCGTAGCATATAGTAGTGATACCGTATTTTGCAGATATTTCCTTTACACCTTTAACAAGCTTTGTCATATTTGCACGCGGAACCACAGTATCCTCCTCTTTATAAGGCGAAATTGATTTCACAGCCTCTCCAATTCCCCTTCTCAGCGCCCAAACATCCTCCACCTTTTGTTCATCCTCGGCAAGCACAACATCAAGGGGATTGAATTCGTAAACAATGCCTGCAATTTGTTCAATGTCCTTATCAAGCTGTTCGGGATAGTTTCCATCAACTTCTATAAATAACTGCGCTTCGCCATCACTATTGGGGAATTTTTTATTTTGTCTTTCTTCAGCAGCTTTAACGGCTGCTTTTTCCATGAATTCAATAGCAGATGGTGTTATCCCCTGCTGGAAGATCTTTGCAACAGCATCCGTGGCATCTTCAAGAGAACTGAATGCAGCAAGAATTACCTTTTTATGCTTCGGAAGCGGTATCAAACGAAAAATAATCTTCGTTATGACTGCCAGTGTCCCTTCGCTTCCAATTATCAGTTGAGTTAAATTATACCCAGTTACATTTTTTAATACCCTGCCGCCGGTATTTATAACCTCACCCGTAGGAAGTACTGCTTCAAGTCCGAGCACATAATCCTTAGTAACACCATATTTAACTGCCCGCGGACCGCCGGAGCATTCAGCTAGATTGCCGCCCAGATGACATGACCCGCGTGAGGCAGGGTCGGGAGGATAAAACAGACCGCGTTTTTCAACTTCTTCCTGGAATACCTGAGTTATTACACCGGGCTCGACTATTGCCTGAGAATTCTTATCGTCTATTTCAATTATTCTGTTAAGCTTTTTCATGGAAAGGCAGATGCCGCCATAAACGGCCAGAGAGCCGCCTGAAAGGCCGGTACCGCCGCCGCGTGGAGTTACCGGAATATTACATTCATTTGCGAGCTTTAATATTTCGGAAATTTGTTTTGAGGAAGTGGGTGTAATTATTATCTCCGGTGCAAAATGAAGGTCTTCGGTTTCATCTTCCGAATGAAGCGCAATCGATTCATTATCAACCAGAACGTTTTTATCCCCAACAATTGCTTTCAGCCTGCCGGTTATTTCAGGCGTAACCTTGTTATACATAATTTGCTGCCTGTTTGTGGATACCAATAACTTGTTTCAAGAGACCTTCCATATGTCTTAGGGGGAACATTGAATTCGCATCGCTTAAAGCCTTTTTAGGCTCAGGGTGCGTTTCGATGAATAAGCCATTTATGCCTACGGCGGCGGCAGCCCTGGCAAGAGGTGCAATAAATTCAGGTGTACCCCCTGAAACACCATTTTGCCTTGATGGCATTTGCAGAGAGTGCGTTGCATCAAAAACAACAGGATAGCCAAATTTTTTCATAACAGCAAGCGAACGCATATCAACGACAAGATTCTGATAGCCAAAGGTAGTTCCCCGCTCTGTAACAAGAATTTTTTTATTCCCCGCCGCTTCCACCTTTCTTATCTGATAAATCATATCATCGGGAGAAAGGAACTGCCCCTTTTTAATGTTAATAATCTTGCCTGTTTCAGCGGCGGCTTCTAAAAGCTCGGTTTGGCGTGACAGGAATGCCGGTATCTGTAGTATATCGACATACTCGGCAGCAATTTCAGCCTCCAGCTCAGAGTGAATATCAGTCAGTACAGGGATTTTAAGCTTTTTCCGGATCTCGTCAAGAATCATAAGGGACTCTATCACTCCAATTGAACGAAATGAAAGCCCGCTAGTGCGATTAGCCTTCTTATAAGAAGCCTTAAAAATAAAAGGAATTTTTAACCTTAAAGTTATGTCTTTTAATGTCTTAGCAATTTTGAAGGTTATTTTTTCCGATTCAACTACACATGGCCCTGAAATTAAAAAGAGTTGGGTATGGTTATATAGGTTAAAAGTTTTACTATTAATTGTTATATTTATTTCTTTAGACAATTATATTTATTATTTTTACAAAATTAGTTAATATAGTTTAGTATAACAACGTAAAAGATCCGCTGATTTTCTTCAGACATTTCGCATTTATTGACCCCCCAATCAGTAACAATGACTATGATTCACCGGCATTAACTGAAAATCCTAATTTTCAATTCAATCAGGTATTGATTTTAAATTAATATATAATTAAAATTCATGATGAAGAAAATCATTGCAATCTCCATCCTTTTACTAAGCAGCATAAGCTTAGTATATTCCCAAAATCTGCCGGTGTACAGCCTAAAGAGCGATAAGGAACCGGCCAATAATTGGTCACTTAACCTCATGTTTTCTGATAACGGGTTTGGTTTAGGAGGCCAAAAACATTTCCCATTGACCAAGGATCTTTCTGCTATTGCAGGTATATTCTTTTCAGGCGCAAAAGACGGAAGGGAATTTGAACAATCGGATATTTTTGGTAATACTGTAACCCCGTTTAAGGAAAACCGCTTATTTATGGTTCCTGTTATTAATATAGGGTTGCAGTATAGAATGTTCCGTGAAGAAGTTTCCGACAATATGAGACCTTATGTTAATTTTGGCATAGCTCCCGCAGCGATTGTTTACACACCATATAGTAAGTCATTTTTCGAAAGCTTTAAATATGCAAAAGCTAAGTATACTGTTGGCGCTTTTGCTGGTATCGGTGTAGATTATCTGACAAATAAAACTACCGCTCTTTCTTTTAATATCAGGTACTACTATTTAAGCTTGTTTGGTGAAGGAATAAAAAGTATCTCGCTAAATGAAAAGAAACAATTTGGCGGAGTTTATTTTGTCTTCAGCTATAATTTTATGAATATAAAGTAATCTTATCAGATTATTTTGAAATTGAGGATTTAGCGGTTTTTCGTTAAATCCTTTTTCATTTATACCAAAATTTGACAAAGGATGAAAAATTAATTCGTTTTTTGGTAAATTTTTTAGGGGTAACTGATAAAAATAACCATTTTATGACAAAAGTCATATTTTTCTATGATTGAATTCGCTAATTTTGCTTTGAACTTTTTAAAGTAAAAATTGTTTATATTACTGAAAATACCTATATTTGTTCTGTGAAGCAAAAAATAAAGAAATATTGGCTTTTTATTCTATCACTCCTGCTGATATTATCTAATTTTTCGTATGCTACCCAGCAGATGTTATGTTTAATGAGCGATGGCGATTCAGATATCAAATGCGAATGTTCTCATCAAAGGCAAAATAATGTTTCCGGTCTAACTATTTCACGTCATGCTTCCCCATGCTGCTCAAGCAAAACTGTAGAGCTTTCAAACAGCAATAATCTTCAAACCACAAGTTTTGAATTACCCAAAGATGTTAGTTCATTTTCACCTCTTTATATAGCAACTGATAGAGAAGTTTCAAATAATTTTAAATTCGAAGTTAATCACACAGGTTTAAAAGACCACGTTCCGCGAACAGAAATCCCTATCTTAGTTTCTTCATTTCTTCTTTAGCATAAAAATTTTATTCATCATTGCTGACAGTTTTTAGAACTGTTTGCACTATTTTTTATTTAGTTATAATGAAATGAAATTTTTATGAAATGCTTAAATATAAAATAATAATCTTTGTTGTATTCGCATTAGCCTGGCATGTAAATGCTCAAAACGGCTTTGATAGTTACTTAGCAAAAGATACAACATACAGATTCAATTCGGCATTAAGAATCCTGGACTCACTTTTAGTGAATTCCGGTGATTACAGCAGGCTTGATACATTATTTTCAAAAACTTTTGCAAAAGC
>DASXTZ010000073.1:0-3750 GCA_036505135.1 Ignavibacteria bacterium | reverse complement strand
AATGCCATTCCTGTACCCGCAAAAGGAATGAATACATTTAGCGATTGCCTTACTATCAGGTCTTTTGAATGCACTTCTGCAAAAGCATCGCAATATGTCCTGTGAATAAATTTGCCTCTGGTATCCTTTATCGGGACAACAGGTATTTGGACGGCATCAGCGCCCCGGTAGCTTAATATATAGTTAAAAACTTTTAACGAAATTGGATGGATGAAATCTTCAGAATCATGAATTAAAACAACATCAAAGATTTTATTGTTATCAGATTCAAATCTTTTTATTGAATCATAAACATTATTTAGGTTATCTGCTTTTGTTGTTGGGCCATCTTTTGCGTTAACGCAGATGACAACCTTATTGTTTTTTTGCGCTATCCTCTTTACTACTTCAAGAGTTTTAGTGTCGTTGGGGTAAATGCCGACAAAAATGGTATAGTTTGTGTAACGAAGCTTGCTTAATGCATACGTAAGCGTTCTCCCTATAACTTTATATTCTCTCCAGGCGCAAATAATAAGCGCAATCGAGCTTTCGTTTGCATTTATTATATCATCTAAATCCGGCAGATTCCTTTTGTATTTCCACCTGTTAAACCAGAAGAGCAGGTCAACTAGAACATCATCAACGCCACTGATGACAAGCAGCACCGAACAAATCCATAACAATATTGTGAAAACTTCTGCCATATTAGGTTATAATTGAGTTCTGAAATTAAATGAGAATCCTGCCTTAAGCTGAAATGAATTCTTAGTATTACCAAAGAAGTATATCTTATAAGTTGGTTCAACAAAAAATATCGGGAAATAAGGAATATTAGGGTGAAATCTTAGACCTGTACCAACTTCAATAAAATTATTATAATCAAGCCTCCTGCTGTCAAATTGACCTCTTTCAGCAAGGTAATTTTCTATATATGAATAACCCCCGGTATTGAACCTTACCACTTGCTCAAAAGATACCTGCAAAAATGCATTACGGTATTTTAAGTCATACATTGCAGCATAATACATATCGAGATAAAGACTGGTTTTTGAAGAAGACTTGCCCGAGGAATATACCTTTGCATTTCCTAGCCTGTTAAAGTAAACGAGCATTGGCTTGAGATTTATGCTGTTAGAATCCTGGTTAAGCTGATGGGCAAAGCCAATTCTAAATTCAAAAAATAAATTTTTTAGAAAATTATATCGTAAGAAACCGCCAAGTTCAACAAACCTGTCATTATAAACCAAGTCTCTCCTGCTCCTCGTATCAGTGTAGACATCAAGATAAAATCCTGTATAAGTATTTTTTGCGATCCGGAAATTTACATGCCCTATTAAATTTGCAATAAAGTTCTCCTGGTAGGTATCGTAAAAGCTATAAAAGTAAATATCAAGCGATCTTTTTGCATTTAAAGCGAGCTCTTCCCTTATTACAAATGCAGCTGAGCGTGAAGCTTCAACATCCAGCGAACTGGTGGAGTGTTTGCCCACATAATCAAAATGTTTTAAAGATTTTCCAAGCTTCTTTTGGTCATAATAAATATAACCCAGCTGAAGCCTTGTTTTTGTATCGCGAGGGTTATCTTTAAGATGAAGCTCAAAATATTTTGCAGCCAGAGTTTTATTTCCCTGGTTCAAATAATAATAGCCCGAATCAGCTTTCGAACTTATAATATTAGTTTGAGGATTTTTATCCGTTTGGCCTGACTCTTTATCTAAGGCAGCAATTGCATCCTTTGACATCTGGATTTGTTTTTCATCGGTCGAATGTGTGCCTACATACTCAAATTGTTCTCTTGATTTGGCAGGTTGATTCATACTCTGATATAGATATGCCAAATCGAGCCTAACCTGAAAATTATCAGGATTGGAGTAAAGATATTCTTCAAAAAAATCTGCCGCCTTTTCTTTAAATCCTATCTTTTGGTAATAATAACCTGAGTCAGCATAATTTTGCGATTTGGTACTGCAGGTTAAAAAACAAATCAAAAATACACACGTTATTAAGTATTTAAGCATAGTTGCCTTTATTGTTCGTAAATATTCAATCTCTTAAGTAACTATTTTTTATAAATCTCTATTTTATTAAGTAATACCTAGGTGAGTTCTTAATAATAATGATTTTTCTTTAAAATCGAAACTCTTTTAGATAGGAAAACATTAAATTAGTAGTCATAGCTACTCTTCTCAATACCGTATAGTAATGATATATAACGTATTTAGATTAGCTATCGTTTTCTTTTTTACAAACAATTGAAAAAACTTAATTAATTTGATATTTTTGTAATGTGTCTTTAATTATCCTGTCAATAGAAACCTCATGTGATGAGACTTCTGCCGCCATTTTACAAGATAATAAGGTTCTATCGAACATTATTTCCTCTCAGTTTTTTCACAAAGAATACGGTGGGATTGTCCCTGAATTAGCTTCCCGGGCTCATATAAGCT
Source organism: Ignavibacteria bacterium (assembly GCA_036505135.1). GTDB lineage: Bacteria > Bacteroidota > Ignavibacteria > Tepidaquicellales > OLB5 > DASXTZ01. The sequence continues at coordinate 1,324 of DASXTZ010000073.1, read as the reverse complement.
CAATTGATATTATAGTTAATAATGCCATTAAAAATTCGGGGGTTAATAAGAACGATGTTAATTTTGTCGCAGCCACTGCAGGACCGGGTCTAATAGGCTCTCTGCTTGTAGGCTACAACTACGCTCGAGGCTTTGCATTATCTAAGAACCTGCCTTTTATCCCGGTTAATCATATTGAATCACACCTTTTTTCCTGCTTCATAGGGGAAAAGGAAGTGGGGTTTCCTTTTATTTCTTTAGTTGTTTCCGGTGGGCATACTATATTATTCCATGTGAAAGGTATCATTGATTATGATATCCTGGGGGAGACCCAGGATGATGCAGCGGGAGAAGCGTTTGATAAAGTAGCAAAAATGCTTGGCCTGGAATATCCGGGGGGTCCTGTTATTGATAAATTGTCTGAAAAAGGAAATGAGAATTATCACAAATTTCCTTTAGCAAATACCAAAGATAGTATTTATGATTTTTCTTTTAGCGGGATAAAAACTTCTGTACTGTATTTTCTGAAGAAAAATTTCCCTTACCGGGAACACAATTTCCCTATTAATGATATTTGTGCATCTTTCCAGAAGGCAGTTGTTTACTCTCTTGTAGAAAAAACCATGCTTGCATCAAAGAATTACGGGATAAAAACAATAGCCGTATCAGGCGGGGTATCAGCCAATAGCAGACTTAGAAAAGAATTTAAGAAATACGAAAACAAAGGCTATAAAATTTTTTTCCCGTACAAAAAATATTCTACTGATAATGCGGCAATGATTGGTTATCTTGCATACTTACAATTAAAATATAAATCATCACAGCAGTTAGAAGAGAATATATTAAAAGGCGCATTTGCAAGATTTAAACACAGGAAAAGGGTTGCCGGAAAAACATAAACATAGAGCTGTCATAGAGATTGATGAAGAGCTGCTTGGCGATATTTCTGATTTAATTCACAGTAAATCTGAGACACTCCTTAAAAATATTCTTGCCGATATTTATTCATCCGATATAGCTTTAATAATTGACAACCTTGAAGATGACGAAAGCAAGGATCTATTCAAGATATTGGATAGCGAAACTGCAGCAGAAGTGATAGTAGAGCTGGGTGACCATAAACGTGATTTTATTCTTGATAATTTAACCTCCGCACAAATCACCGAAATTGTCGGAAAAATGGTCTCTGACGACGCCACAGATATTATTGGCGAACTGAAAGACGATATTGCTGAAGATGTTCTTGAGAAGATGCCCGCCGAAGATTCGACGGAAGTTAAAGAGCTCCTTACTTATGATGAAAATACTGCAGGCGGTATTATGCAGAAAGAATTTGTTGTTGTAA
>DASXTZ010000072.1:0-6259 GCA_036505135.1 Ignavibacteria bacterium | reverse complement strand
ATCCTGCTCTATTGCATTGCTGTATTCTTTTGCGTCTTTATTTGGCTTTGTTGAAAGACGCAGTTTCGCCTTCAAAGAAACAGCATAAGTTAATCCTTGTTCTTGGCACTCTCTTATTGAGTATTGAGGTTTTTCAAGATAATATTCTAAAAACTCCAGAAGTGCCGTTTCCCTTGAGTCAGTTATAGGAAAATTTCTCAAAAATACTGCCTGCATACCCTTATTTTTACGTTGAGCATGAGGAAACTCTTCCTGAAGAAACTCCTTAAAGGAATCTATCTGAACATCCAGTAAATCAGGAGCGTCTACATCTTTTCCTGATTTGGATAGTGATATGCGTGTGTTGGATGATTTAATTTTGGTGAGATCTATTGCCATATTTTTTTCCCTCCCCGAGGGATTTAGTAATAAATAATAGACAAGGCCTTAGGACAAGGCTTGCCTAAAAAATTTGATTTTTAGTTTATTTTTTGATCTAATAGGTTTCAGCTAGAACCTACGATAGAATAGAATTTTTTTCTTATCCGTTGGTTTACTTTAATGATACCTTTGCTCCTGCAGCCTCAAGATCAGCTTTTAATTTATCGGCATCAGCTTTGGAGATACCTTCCTTAACTGGTTTTGGAGCGCTTTCTACTAAAGATTTGGCTTCGGTAAGTCCGAGTCCGGTCGCATTTTTCACTGCCTTGATAACGTTTATCTTTTGTCCACCGGCATCTTCTAGTACAACGGTAAATTCTGTCTTCTCTTCCGCCGCCGCAGTTGGAGCAGCACCGCCTGTTGCCCCTGCCATTACAACGGGTGCAGCCGCAGTCACTCCGAACTTATCTTCCAATGCTTTCTTTAAGGCAGCAGCATCGGCAAGTGTCAGGTTGCTTATTTGCTCAACTAATTCTTCTACAGACATTTTATTAAGTCTCCTTGGTTATATTAATTTAATTTTGATTTCCTTGTTTTTCACCAACTTTTTCAATAACTGATGCAAGATCCCTGATAACAGCAGCTATAGCTCCAACAATTCCTGATACAGGAGCTTGCAGGCTGCCAATAATTGATGAAATTATTTCAGGCTTAGAAGGAATTGAAGCCAGGTCGTTAAGCCTCTTACCTTCGTATGTTTCCTTTTCTACTAACGCAACTTTTAACTTTGGCTTTTCGCCTTTATCGTAAAACTTTTTGATAATCTTTGCCGGTGAAATGGGATCATCGTAGGCAAAAATTACTCCCGTGGGACCTTTAAGGTGCTCTATAAGTTTTGCAGCATGCTCTGAAAAAGAATTTGTGCTTTGCTCAAGTGCCTTCTTTATCAAGGTATTTTTAAGAACCTTGTAGTCAACTTTTGCGTTAAAGAACTCATCTCTAAGTTCGTTGGTTTCTGCAACAGTCAGGCCGCTGAAATCGGTCAAATAAATACTTGAAGCCTTATCTAATTTTTCCTTTATTTCCAGTACTGCTTGTTCTTTATCCTGCTTATTCATTCTTACCTAAGAAAATTAATGATGTAATAACTCACTCTTATTTATATGTAAGCCCGGGCCCATAGTGCTAGAAAGCGTAATACTTCTCACATAATGACCCTTTGATGTTGCCGGCTTCAGCTTTAATATCTGATTTATAAACGTATGAATATTTTCTTCAAGCTGTTTTGAATCAAATGATGCTTTTCCAAGACATGCATGAACAATACCTGCTTTATCAACTCTAAACTCTATTCTTCCTGCTTTTACTTCGTTTATTGCCTTATTTAAATCATTTGTTACAGTACCGCTCTTCGGATTGGGCATCAAACCCTTCGGTCCGAGAATTTTGCCAAGCTTGCCCAGCTCGCTCATAACGTCGGGAGTAGCAATTATAACATCGCAATCAGCCCAACCTTCCTGAATTTTCTTTAAATAATCTTCTAAACCAACATAATCAGCGCCTGCATTTTTAGCTTCGTCATGTCTCTCAGGCTTTGCAATTACCAAAACCCTTACGGTCTTTCCTGTTCCGTGAGGAAGTGTTACGGTCCCTCTTACCAGCTGGTCAGCTTGTCTTGGGTCAACGCCCAGACGCATAGCAATGTCAATTGATTCATTGAATTTTGCTTTAGCCGAATCCTTTAACGCTGATACGGCTTCCGTAACAGAGTATTCTTTCTTAATATCTACTTTTTTTAAAACTTCTTTTCTTTTTTTAGAAACTTTCATTTTTTAATCCTCTACAGTAATTCCCATGCTTCTTGCTGTTCCGGCAATGATTTTGAACGCAGATTCGATTGTCCTTGCATTCAAGTCTTTCATTTTAAGCTGGGCTATTTCTTCAACTTGCTTTTTAGAAACTTTACCAACTTTAGTTCTATTTGATTGCGCGCTGCCTTTATCTATTTTAGCAGCCTTCAATAAAAGAACAGCAGCGGGAGGCGTTTTAGTTATAAAAGTAAATGACTTATCTGAAAATATCGTAATGACTACCGGGATAATTAATCCTTTGTCTTTTTGTGTTCTTGCATTGAACTGCTTGCAAAATTCCATTCCATTAACGCCACGCTGGCCCAAAGCCGGACCAACCGGAGGAGCCATTGTTGCCTCTCCTGCGGGGATTTGAAGCTTTACATATCCAACTATTTTTTTCGCCATTTTATATAATCAAAAAAATTTATTTTTCCCTTTCAATCTGTGTAAAATCAAGCTCAATAGGTGTCTTGCGTCCGAATATACTTACCATTACCTTTACTTTCATTCGTTCAAGATTAATTTCATTTATTGTACCGCTAAAATTAACAAAAGGCCCGCTGATAACTTTTACTAGGTCACCTTTTTCAAACTGGACGTCTATCTTTTCTTTTTCATCAGATTCGTTAATCCTGCCAAGTATTCTTTTTACTTCGTCTTCTCTTAAGGCTATCGCTTCATTCTTATCACCTACCATTTTTAGAACAGAGGGGGCGCGGGAAAGAAAATTTACTACTTCTTTATCAAGAAGAGCCTCAACCAGTATATATCCCGGAAAGAAATTTTTATATTTTATTTTCTTTTTGCCTCCTTTTACTTCGAATACTTTTTCCTCAGGTATCAGAACCTTGGAAATTTTGGACTCCATACCGTATTCGGCAATTTCATTATCAAGATAATTCTTGACCCGTTTTTCATGCCCGGTAATAGTACGAATGGCGTACCACTTCATTCCCGGAATGACCACTATATTTTCGGTTTTGGTTTCTGTCATTTACTTTAAAAAATTGTACTTAACCCTGCATTTATCACCTTATCAACAGCATATACAAAAGCTGCGAATATTAGTGATGTAAGTATTACTACGAGAGTGGATTCTTTAAGCTCTTCCTTTTTAGGCCATGAAACTTTCTTCATTTCCCTTACAATATCTGTAAAAAAATTTATTATCTTTTCTTTCAACCTGTATCTCCGTTAGTAAACAATATTTAATTTAGGTCGCACGTCAGGAGGGACTCGAACCCCCAACCTGCGGTTTTGGAGACCGCTGCTCTACCAATTGAGCCACTGACGTATTTACTTAGTTTCTTTATGAAGTGTATGCTTATTACAGAACCTGCAGTATTTTTTGTATTCTACTCTTCCGGAATGCTTTGTCTTATTCTTTGTAGTGCTGTAGTTGCGGTTTTTGCAATTTGTACACTCAAGAGTTATTATTAATCTTCCTTCTTTTGCCATAAATAATTTTTTACTTTTTTTGAGCGGGGGACACTAACTCTGAAAACTTAATTTTATTTAGTTTCTTTAACTGTATTTCTCTTTTCATTGCTGATCGTGTCTTATATTCTTCCTTAAGTACTAATTCCCATGGTTGATATCTTTTCGTCCATTTTGCTTTTGAGTCTTTTATCTAAATCTTTTGTCTGCCCGATATAATATCTTTCGTTAACAATATTTTTCAAAATGTAGACAATAAAAATATATTTCACTTGAGCGGGAGACGGGACTCGAACCCGCGACCAACAGCTTGGAAGGCTGTGACTCTACCAACTGAGTTACTCCCGCAAGTAACTTAGTTTTATACACTCATTATTTTCCAAGAACGCGCGACCAATCCCGCCTTAGCGGGATGACTCTACCAACTGAGTTACTCCCGCATACGAAATCAGTTTGATAACTCCTTTACAAACAACTGAATTATTCTGTTGCTCAATGTTCAGAGCTGATGACCGGGATTGAACCGGTGACCTCTTCCTTACCAAGGAAGTGCTCTACCAACTGAGCTACATCAGCAGTTGAATTTTTTTAGAGAACGGTTAGAATAAAATGAGTGGGTAGGGGAGGATTCGAACCTTCGAAGGCATAGAGCCGACAGATTTACAGTCTGTTGCGTTTGACCGCTTCGCTACCTACCCATTAAAATTCAAACTTCTAAAATATTTAAAAATGATACAAAAATCAAGTGATTTTGACTATTATGCGGTAAAAGGGTTTAGAATTGAAGCTTTATTTCTCCGCTGCTGTATGTCGAATTTTTACCGTTTTCTCTAATTAAAATCTGGCCATTGGCAAGAACATCTAAAACCAAACCCTCCCTTTTTTCACCATTTGAAGCTAAATAAGTAACTCTTTCATTTATACAATTCAAATTGGATTTCCATAACTCATATAATTCTAAATACTTACGAAAAGTCAAAAAATCTAAGTTTTTATCCAATGATATAACTAGTTTAACAAGTAGATTATTTAAATTGACCGGCTTTTTTAATTCATTACAAAGGGAAGTTGCGTAATTTGATACTGTGAAGTTCTCCTGGTTAACATTTATACCTGCTCCTATTATAAATTCTTTTGTATCAGATTTAGTTTCAATTAATATGCCTCCAATTTTTTTATTATTTAGTATTATATCATTTGGCCACTTAATATTCAAATCTAAATTGCTCAGGTTGATTTGAAACTGTTTTAGAAAACTTTTTAACTCATTTAATATCGAATAAGATACACAATAGTTTATATTAATTTGTTCTAAAGGTTCAATATCTAATTTTTTAAAAATTGTAAATGTAAGATTTTTTCCTTTTTCGGATTCCCATTCCCTGCCAAATCTTCCTCTTCCTTTGATCTGAAAATTAGTAACTATCAGGCTGTTATCAGGCAGTTGACTTATTTTTGCAAAATCGTTGGTTGAGCCAATTTCGTCAAAGAAATACAGCTTTGACACAAAAGTTTTACCAACTAGCTTGCCTGTAATTATATCAGGGTCTAACAAAAAGTGCTAATATTTTTTTAATTAATTTGAATTACCTTTTATCGGGTTCAGGTTTTTTTGCTCTATTATCATCACGAGTCTCTTTTTTCCTATCATTTGGCTCGTCCGCTTTAGCTCTTTTGTCATCTTCATTGTTGGTTTTTATGTCTTCCGTTTTTTTATTTGTATCCTCATAAGTTTCCTTTTTATTTCCGCTTGGTAATTTTCCGTATGTTAATGCAGCATAAAGATCGACCCTTCCGTATCCATAATATTGATCCCATCCCTTTGTATCCTCTCTTGGATCACCAACCTGGTCAATAGCGGTTGAGGTAATAATCGATTTTAAGTTGTCATTTGTTCTTGAGATATCCTGTGCAAGCAAAACTGATGCAATTGCGCTAACATAAGCTGTCGCTTGAGATGTCCCGCTCCAGTAAATATCATAGTTATGGTTATCCTGATAATCCAATCCGTATATTCTATTTCCAGGAGCAATAACTGATATATAGTTTCCCCAATTACTTCCGCCTCCCCAGGTAAACTCCCGGCACCTGTCATCATCAGTATCAGTTGCTCCAACGGCCATTACCTCCGGAAAAGAGGCCGGATAATGAACTTCATTATTATCCTTATTCATCATGCTGGCTACAATCAGGCAGCCCGAATCATAAGCATATTTTACTGCGTTTTGCAGGGTATTAGAAAAATCACGTCCACCTTCGCTCATATTAATAACCCGGGCGCCGTTATCTGCTGCATAAATTAATGATTCTGACCACCAGGAATACTCTCCTGAATTTTCATAGCTCAAATTTTTGCATATCATTAATTTGCAATTTTGGTCAATTCCAGAATAACCGATTGTATTATTAGTTGAAGCACCTATTGTCCCCGCGATATTTGTCCCGTGGCCAAGGTCGTCTCTTACATTTGTATTATTATAGGCAAAGTTATATCCATAGACATCATCAATGTAACCATTGTTATCATCATCTTTTCCATTTCTTATTTCATCTTTATTGGTCCAGATTCTATCACTTAGGTCCGGATGGTCAAGCTTAACTCCTGAATC
>DASXTZ010000071.1:0-5163 GCA_036505135.1 Ignavibacteria bacterium | reverse complement strand
CATTGCCCATTATGTGGTCAATGTGTCCATGGGTGTTTAATATTAATTTTATTTTTATATTGTTCTTATTGATGAAATCAGATATTGCTTTTTCTTCTTCTTCATCGAACGCGCCGGGATCAATGAGCACTCCTTCTCCGGATTTTTCATCCCAGTAAACATAGCAATTCATAACAAACGGATTGACAGGAAATGTTTTAGTTTTCATTGAGTCATTAAATTGTAGATGTCAGCCATGCCTGACATCTACTAAAATCTTTCATAGTATTTGTTACGTTTTTTAAATAATTTTGCATGACTTTAGCCAAATTTACGATGAAAGAAACCGAAAGAGTAGGCACAAGGGTTGGAACACCCAGGAAAGAATTCGTTATAACACTGAACAAAAAAGCTTTTCATGAATACGAAATCCTAACCAAATATGAGGCAGGCATTGTTTTAACTGGCACAGAGGTAAAGTCACTCCGCGCACACAAGGCAAGCATACAGGAAGCATATGCCAAGATCAAAGGGGGTGAGGTTTGGATGGTAAGCTCAAATATTCCAATATACAAACACGGGAACATAGCAAACCATGAGCCTTTACGGGATAGAAAGCTGCTCTTATCAAAGAGTGAAATAAGAAAGATCAACCAGAAGCTGAAAGAAAAAGGGCTAACACTCATTCCCCTTAAATTATTTTTTTCGGGCCCGTTCGTAAAGATTGAGATTGGGCTTGCCAAAGGTAAAAAAATATACGATAAAAGAGCGGCCATAAGAAAAGAAGAATCAAGAAAACAACTAAAGAGAGTAAGAATTTAATGTTTCCCCCCGTAAAAGAGCAATTAGATCTAATAAGAAAAAACACGGTTGAAATTATACCCGAGGAAGAGCTTGAAAAGAAGCTTGCTAAATCTCTTAAGGATAATAAACCGCTTAGAATAAAGCTTGGATGCGACCCTTCGCGTCCCGACCTGCACATAGGTCACGGCGTCGTTCTCCAGAAGCTGCGTGATTTTCAAGATCTGGGGCATATAGTCATATTAATTATCGGTGATTTTACTGCCATGATTGGCGACCCTTCAGGAAAAAACAAGACACGACCTCCATTAACACTTGCGGAAACAAGAATAAACGGCAAAACATATTTTGAACAGGCCTCAAAAATTCTATCGGATAAAAATCTTGAAATACGGTACAATTCCGAATGGCTGGATAAAATGAACTTCAGCGACGTGATAAAACTGGCAAGCCATTATACTGTTGCCCAGATTCTAGAAAGAGACGATTTTGAAAAACGAATGAAAGAACAAGTACCAATAAGCCTGCATGAGCTGCTCTACCCGCTTTCACAGGCAATGGATTCTGTCGCTGTAAAAAGCGATGTTGAGCTTGGCGGCACAGACCAAAAATTTAATCTGCTGGTTGGCAGGGCAATACAGGAATCTTACGGACAGGAATCGCAGTGCATTATTACAATGGAACTGCTGGAAGGCACAGACGGTGTTGAAAAAATGAGCAAATCGCTGGACAATGCAATTTGCTTTACAGATTCTCCCAGAGATATTTTCGGCAAGACAATGTCCATTACCGATAAGCTGATATTGAAATACTTCACTCTTGCCACGCCACTATCTGGTGCTGAGCTAAAAGAAATAGAGAAAAAGTTAAAAGACCCGTCAGTGAATCCGCGCAACCTGAAGGTACGGCTCGCATTTGAGCTTGTCAAAAAATATTACGATGAAAATACTGCCCGCAGCGCTGAACAGGAGTTTGAAAATATTTTTGTGAAGAAGGAGCTTCCCGATGATATGCCTGAGTTCAGGATAAACGCAAAAGGCAGAAAACTGGTTGAGATAATGAAGGAAACCGGACTGGCTGCTTCGATTTCCGAAGCTAACCGATTAATAAAACAAGGGGGCGTTTCGGTTAATGGCAATAAAATAACAGATGAGAAAGAAGTTCTTTCCGATAAAGAGCTTATTCTTAAAGTTGGTAAAAGGAAATTTGCAAAAATTCTCCCCGCTTAACATTATTTACTGGTTTAATAGATTTAAATTATTATATTTGTTTTTCATAACTCACCTAATTTATCCAAACTTAAATACCCGCCGGCGGCGGGCCGGAGAAAGAGAAATTGTTCAAACCTACTAAAATCTTTTTCACAAAAGGTGTTGGAAGGCACAAAGATTACCTGCAGTCATTTGAGCTTGCGCTTAGGATGGCTGGTATAGAAAAATGCAATTTAGTTTCAGTATCAAGTATCTTCCCTGCCGGATGTAAGCGTATTTCGAAAGAAGAAGGCATAAAGCTGCTTGAACCCGGACAGATAACTTTTTGCGTAATGGCAAGAAATTCTACAAATGAACCCAACAGGCTAATAGCATCATCCATTGGTGTCGCTCTTCCCAAAGATGATACGCAATACGGCTATATTTCCGAACACCACCCTTTTGGAGAGCCCGAAAAAATTGCCGGTGATTATGCCGAAGACATAGCTGCCCAGATGCTTGCCACCACTCTTGGGTTGGAATTTGACCCCAATGTAGCATGGGATGAAAGAGAGCAGGTTTATAAGGCAAGCGGTCAGATATATAAAACCTTTAATGTAACCCAGTCTGCTGAAGGCGATAAAACCGGTCTTTGGACGACGGTAATTGCAACAGCAGTAATGCTGCCGTAAAACGTGAAATGTAAAACGTGAAAAGTGAAAAGTGAAAAGACAAAATGATAAAAACCCACTCCACCTGCGGGTACTCCACCTTAGTAAGGAGAAGAGCGCTAAAAGAGCGTTAATAATATGTGACGGCGAGCTTAAAAAAAGGTTAATAAATAAATTTGTAAACTTAAATTTGCACCAAAAGCAGCTTGTAATTATAGCAGCGGATGGGGCTTCCAATTTCCTCTACAAGCATAAAATAATTCCTGATTTTATTATAGGCGACCTTGATTCACTTTCCCCTGCTGCAAAAAAATACTTCTCAAACAAAAAGGTAGTAATCAAAAAAATACTTGACCAATATAAAAATGATTTTGAAAAGTGTTTGAGGTTTTCTATTGGCAGAAAATTGAAACAAATATCGATAATTGGCTTTGCAGGCAAACGTTTTGACCACACGCTGAATAATCTGAGTGTTCTAAAGAAGTATTATAGTAAGGCTAATATTAAAGTATATGACGATAAATATGAATATTTTATTATCAGTAATAATATTGAATTTAATTATAAGGCATGCGAAATAGTTTCAATAATGGCATTACCAAAAGCTGAAGGAGTTAAAACTACAGGACTTAAATATCACTTAAATAACGAAACGCTTGAGTTCGGGATAAGAGAGGGGGCATTGAATTCTTCTTCTAGTAATTTTGTAAAAATTGAAATGAGAAAAGGTCATTTGCTGATAGTGAAGAAACATTTTGGAAAAACCTTTTGAATGTTGTCACCATGAGCGAAGCGAAGGGTCTCATAAATGCAAAAAAGCTTGCTCTAATGAGATTCTTCACTTCGTTCAGAATGACAAAAATTATCTGATTTGCATTTGCTTTTTGACTTTTGATATTCGACATTTCACCGCCACATCACCCTATTTGTTACATACCCATCAGTTTCAAATATAATAGCTCCCTCTTCGCTTGTCTTGAAAACAGTATAACCTGACTCTTCTAACGCAGATTTAAACAAGTCCGATTCAGCCTTTTTTCTTCCTTTGTCGGATGACGAAATAACAATAAATTCAGGCTCAGCGCGCGCAATAAAATCAGCCGAATTATAATCAAACGAACCTGAACCTGCCGCCTTTAGCACCATAAGTGCGTTTTCATGCGGCAAATATGCTGTGCTGATGTAGTCATCAAGTGCATTGTAAGAATCACTAAATATAAAGCTTTGCTCACCGTAGACAAATTCCGTCATCATAGTTTCACCCTTAAGCTCAGAATTATAATAAACATAAAGCCTGAAATTACCCTGCTTGTTGATTATGATTGGCTCAACAATAAAATCTATTTTAACATCTTTAAATTTTCCGTTTACAGATTGTATTTCAAACAGCGGCTTATAATAAGCAGGCATTATTATCCTGTTAACATCAAAATGTTTAACAAAGTATAATAAATTTTTAAATTCATTTAAATTCAGGCTGTTTATAAATAATAAATCAATGCTCCCGACTCCTTCCCTCCTGAGGTAAGGTATAATATTTCTCTCTGCTGAAAAATACTTATCGGTTGAGCCGCCGGCATTGATTAGGATATATGTACCCTGCGGGAGTTTTATCAATGTACTGTTTGAATTACCAGCATCCATGTATGTTAGTTTTACCTTATCGGTTTGCTCTGCAAGCGAGCTGTAGATAATAAAATTTAAAGATATGGCAAAAACAATTATAGCCCTGGGGATAATATTTCTTTTTGAAGCGGTAAAAAGTATTGTAATAATTGTAAAGTAAACCAGCAAAAAAACTGCATCAACAAAATATGTTTCAAAATAAGCATAGTCAAGCTTTGCGCAGAACTCGATAGCTTTCAGCTGCAAAAACATAAGCACAATATTAAACGAAGCGAAAACAGAGGCAAGCCATGATGAAAATAAAGAAACAATAATGACGATAAAGCCTATTGCAAGAGTAATATTAGAGAGGGGAATTGCAAACAAATTTGCAGCAAGTGATACGATAGAAATTTTTTTGAACATTATAGCAGTAATTGGCAGGGTTCCAATTTGTGCTGCAAGCGTGCCGAAGAAAAGTCCTAAAATAAACTTTATCGTTTTCCCTGTCATTTTTTCCGTATTAAGCTCTGCATACCATTTAAATCCCTTCAGCCACTCATCTATTTTGGGGTACAGTACAACTATTGAAAGAATTGCACTGAATGATAGGATGAAGCCTGCATCAAATAGCTGCCTTGGGTCTATTAATAATATAATCAAAGCAGCAAAAGAAATAATATTATATGAATTAGTTTTCCGTTCAAATACCTGTGCGAGCAAAAATACCGAAGCCATAATTGTAGCTCTTATAATAGATGGAGTGTTACCGGTTAGATTCATATAAAAGACAAGGAGAATAATGGATATAAAAATTTTATAATTTTGCTTTACAGGAATAAACATCAAAACCGCCCAGATTATAATTAAAATATAAGCCACATTTAACCCTGAGACTGCTATAATATGAGCAACCC
>DASXTZ010000070.1:0-3395 GCA_036505135.1 Ignavibacteria bacterium | reverse complement strand
GAATAAATTGCTCTAAATTCTTAATTGTTTCTTTCCTGCAAACATGCTCAGCATAGTTTTTAAAAACAACAAGACGGATACCTTTATCATAAGGCTCAAATCCGAATTTATAATCACCGTTGAGTTTTAGTTTTGTCATTTTGAGGTATTATATAATATTCAAATATACTAATTGGGTTAATTCCTATCAATGTAACTCTATTGAGTTTCAATTCATTTATTTGTTGTTAACCATCAGCTTCTTCAAGGTATCCAACGTATCAGCTTCCTCTGGCTTTTTGTCCTTTCGCCAGCGTGCTATGCGTGGAAAGCGCAGTGCAACACCGGATTTATGCCGGGAAGATGGTGCTATCCCTTCGAACGCAAGCTCAAATACGAGCTTTGGTTTTACTGTCCGGACCGGTCCAAACCGCTCAACCGTATTTCTTTTCACAAATGAATCTACTTCCCTGATTTCCTTATCCGTCAAGCCTGAATAGGCTTTAGCAAAAGTTACAAGCTTACCGTTATCCCAAACCGCAAAGGTATAATCGGTAAACAGGTCTGCTCTCCTGCCATGTCCTTTTTGGGCATAGACCATAACGCAATCGATTGTATAAGGGTCTATTTTCCACTTCCACCAGTCCCCTTTTTTCCTTCCCACCTCGTAAAATGAATCCTTTCTTTTCAGCATTACTCCTTCGGTTGAACCTTCGCGGGAAGTTTCGCGTAATTTTCTTAATTCATCCCAGCTTTCAAATTCAATAATTGGAGAAATCAACCCGCCTGAGGCGGGCAAAGCCACTAATGTTGTCTCCCCAAATATTCTATTTAAAATTTTCCTGCGTTCAACCAGAGTTTTATTTCTAACGTCTTCACCATTATATTCCATGACATCATAAGCCATAAAAACCACAGGGGCATCCTTCAAAATTTTGGGACTTAAATTTTTTCTTCCAATCCGGGTCTGTAAAACATTAAATGAAAGCGGCTTCGTGCCTGACCAGCAAAGAATTTCGCCATCAATCACAGTTCCTTCAGGTAATAGCTGGTTTAAGCCTTCCAGCTCAGGAAATTTATTAGTTACAAGGTCCTCTCCTCTTGACCAGATGAAAAGTTCCCCCTTCCTGAAAATAATCTGTCCCCTGATTCCGTCCCATTTCCATTCAGCCTGCCAGTCGGCGGGACTGCCTAAATCCTTCGGCTCCCCCTCTAATTGATATGCCAAATAAAAAGGATATGGCTTTGAAATGTCTTCATATGCGCTATCACCGTGCACCAGCATATCAAAAGTCGTTTTATCAGGATGCCAGTTACCCATTAAACGGTGAGAAATAATATTGGTCTCAACTCCCGTTTGCGCCGATAAAGCATTAATCAGAATCTTTTGCGAAACACCAACTCTAAAGCCGCCGGTTATCAGCTTATTAAAAACAAGCTTTCCGGATTTAGAGAGGCTATCCCAGGCATCTATAATTTTATTTTTCTTCTCTTCTTCTGTTAAATCTTTAAGGCTCTCTATGTATTTCAGCCAGTAAGTTAAAGTGTAGTCCGATTCCTTAGCTTGCTCAGGAAGCACCAGTGCTATTGTTTCGGCCATATCCCCTACAGCGTGATAGCATTCCTCAAAAAGCCATGCCGGTAAGCCCGAATGTTCATTTGCCCATTGCCATAGATGGGTGTAATTAAAATACCTCTTTATCCTGCCGCCTGAAAATATATATAGCACCCAAAGCTTATCTTCATCCGATGCTTTCTTAAGATAATCCTGAATTATTTCTAACTTTTCGGTAGTCTTATTTGTTTGATCAAGCTTTACAAAAAGTTCGGCAAAATATTTCATTCCCTCTCCCTGGACTCCATTCCAGGTAAACGGGGGAGGTTCGAACAATCTTAAATCATTTTTTCCCATTTATAAATAATTTACTCTTGCATATTTTGTTTCACTATTAACTCTCCTCAAGTGAGGACGGATTTGGAGTGAGGTCTTTCTCATCGAGTTCACCTACAAACTTTGTGCGAAGCTCTTTAGCATCATAGCCAATATCACAAAGCCATCTGGTAAACACTGCAGTGTAGCCATGGGTTATATAAATCTTTTCAGCTCCTGTTTCTTTAATAACATTATTAAGTCCGGTCCAATCGGCATGGTCTGAAAGTGCAAAGCCAATATCCATTCCCTGCCATCTTCGCGCTCCCCTGACATTCATCCAGCCCGAAGCATAGCCAAGAGAAAAAGGTTCGAATCTTTTCAGCCAGGGACTCCCAATTGCTGAAGGCGGCGCTAAAACCAGCGAACCGGCCAAATCCTTTTTAGAAATTTCATTTGTAACTTTAGTTGAGGCAGGCAACCTTAATCCGCTCTTTTTAAAAACATCATTTATATACTGCACGGCTCCGTGAGCATAAATATTTCCGATTGAGCTATCGACGTTGTAAAGCATTCTTTGAGCTTTTCCAAGGGGGTAGCCTGCTAAAACACTTACTTTTCCCCTTTCCTTATTTTGCCTCCACCAGTTATTTATATCTTTGAATAAACTTTTTTGTGACTGCCATTTATAAATAGGCAGCCCAAATGTGGATTCAGTTACAAACACATTGCATTTTATAGGTTCAAATGGTGCAGCAAGCTTGTCGTTTTCAGTTTTATAATCCCCGCTTACGACTGCAACCTCGCCGTTGAGCTCCAGCCTAACTTGCGCAGAGCCGGGCACATGTCCCGCAGGATGGAGCGAGATCTTAACTCCATTTACCATGAATTCATTTCCATATTCAACCGCTTTAGTATTTATCGTATCGCCCAATCTGTATTTTAAAATAGGTACTGTCAAATGATGAGCAAAATACAACTTCTGGCCAAATCGGGCATGGTCTGAATGGGCATGAGTAATTATAGCTTTTCCTGAGTTTGCCCAGGGGTCTATGTACAGATCAGCCTGTGGTGAATACAGACCTTTTGACGTTATATCCAGTAAATTGTTTTTTGTAAGCATGATGGGTACAAAGTTATTAATAAGAAGCTTATTAAAAAAGTTTCTGCCAAATCATTCCTCATTCGTACCACAATATAATTTGGAATCAAAAATTTTCCGGGCCGCCAAAATTTTAGAAATCCAATTATCAGCCAGAGTGGCACGAGTTCAAAAATGTTAAGTTTATTAAAAACGTATGCTTAAAGGATATGTTTTTTCATTGTTTTTCCTCGTGTTTTTTGCTATTTTTTTCATATATTTAACAACTATTTAAAGTTGTAAGGAGGGTACTATCATGTCAGAAGAAAGAGGCATGGCAAAAGGTCTGTTCCTTGGATTTTTAGCAGGAGGTATAGTTGGGGGTTTTTTGGCTCTGTTATACGCTCCTAAAACCGGCAGGGAATTCAGGCAGGATATAAAAAGAAAGAAAGATGAGATAATTGA
>DASXTZ010000069.1:0-6175 GCA_036505135.1 Ignavibacteria bacterium | reverse complement strand
TTTGAATTTGAAGAAGCCAAGGCAAAAGATAAATACACCAGCAACAATACTGAAGTAAAAAGCGTAAAAGTAGATGAAAAGCTTGATGACAGCACCAAGCACGTTAATGTTGAGCTTACATTTAAAGATATTAATAAGATTTCCGATGCAAAAGGGTTCGACGGCGTAAAGGCAACATGGAAGGAAGATGCAGATGGTATGAAGCTTACCTACACCCTCTTAAAGGACACTTCTGCAGCCAAGCAAATGAGTGCCTCAGATTACAAAGTTACGTATGAGTTCGAAATGCCTTCGGAAATAGTTTCTACAAACGGAACTAAAGAAGCGCAAAAAGTTAAATGGGAATATACGCTGGCAGACCTCGGAAAAGACAATGACCTTACCGTTGTTGTAAAGAAAAGCAGTAAGAAACTGTGCGGAATAATTGGTATGATTCCAGCATTAATGATAATTGGATTGGCATTCTATACACAAAAGAAAAAGAAAAGCTAATTCATTATAATATGAGTCAAATAATAACGAAGCCCGTGTGATTTGACGGGCTTTTTTAATTCCTTATTTTTTAATATTTGAGAGTGTAAATCTTTTTTAATATATTTGTTTTCTCAATTAAAATTTTTCTAAAAACTTCAAATTATTAAAGCTATGAAAAAATTAGTTTTATTTCTGCTCGTTATTGCAGCTTTTTCAGTTGTAAATATTTTCTCCCAGCCAAACGATGAACAAATGAAAAAATGGCAGGAGTATATGACGCCGGGCGATCTGCACAAAATGCTTGCTAACGGTACCGGTACCTGGAAAGCCTCAGTTGTTTTTTGGATGGCGCCGGGCGGCGAACCAACAAAATCCGAAGGTACCGCTGTGGGTGAAATGATTCTAGGCGGAAGATACCTCATATCAAAATACTCCGGTAACATGATGGGCATGCCGTTTGAAGGAATGGCAATAGAAGGATACGATAATGGAACCAAAATGTTCAACTCCACGTGGATAGACAATATGGGAACAGGTATTATGTATATGACAGGTAAATATGATGAAGCATCAAAACAAATTACTTATACAGGCAGGATGTTTGACCCTATGAAGAACAATTTCTGCGATATGAGGGAAATTGTTACTTATAATAGTGACGGCTCAACAAAAATGGAAATGTACGGGCCCGATGAAAACGGAAAAGAATTTAAAACTATGGAAATTGTTTACACAAAACAATAATTTGGCTTAACTGAATGTTTTTTATGAAAGCCCCCGAATCGCCGGGGGCTTTTTCTTTATATTAAAAGTATAAAGATAATCCTAATCTGGCAATATTACCTCTGAACTGAAAATTATCAGAATAAAGATAGTAATATTCTACTATTTCCCCTGTGCTTATTTCCCTTACATAATCTTCGTCAGTGGTTTTCCCGTACGTTCCATAAACAGAGTACTCCCCAAAAAGACTTAAGAATTTCAGCGGAAACCATTCACATCCAAAAACCCCGTTTAAACCGAGCGCCCACGAGTTAATCTTTCGGTAACCTTTGTAGCCATCAATATAAATTCTTTCGTCATTTCTATCCAGATAACTTGCACGCGGCCCTATTCCGAAAAATATATTTAATAATGACCGTGGATTGGGATAAAATAGAATATTTGAAATAAAAGTCACCTCTTTTGAATTATCGTTAAACGACTCGCTGCCGGTATATCCATAATAATAGTCTTTAAAATCCAGAGTTTGATCACTGTTACTTGCATTAACCCCTGCGCCAAAACGAACTGCAAACTTAGATGATAGGCTATATTTCAATGAAATAATAACCCCATCGAATGAGGATAATTTAAAATCATTGCCTACTTCAAATTGTACCGCCCATTTGCCCTTCTCAAGCGAATTCCTGCTGTTTAATGTATCTTTGGCCTGAGAAAAACAATTCATTGTCAATAAGGCTATTAGAAATAAAGCTGCTATGGTCTTCATTTATTTTTAATTAAAAGTTATTGATTTGGATGAATACGGCTGCAACAAAGTTAAGTATATAAAAATCAACTTTCATGGGCAATTCGATTCATTGAGTCTTAAAACACTTCTGGGTATATTTGTTATCTAAGTTAAATTACAATATCCAAATGCAATACGTTTCAAATACTATCCTTAAAAAACTTTTAGGAAAACATAAGATTTTCAAGAAAATTTCAATATTTCAGGTAGTTTGTGCCAGGTTACTGATTTTGGCTCTCCTTTTAATGAGCGCAAATGGTGCTTATTGCCAGAACAAAACCTATAACTTTACCGCAGTTGATAAGATCATTGAAATCGGCATAGAAGAACATGCATTTCCTTCAGCAGTTGTTGTAATCGGAAATTCAAAGGGAGTTCTGTATCAAAATGCTTATGGCAGGCTTACATATAATGATGATGCGCAAATAACCACAATGAGGACTATCTACGATCTTGCATCAGTTACAAAGGTTATAGCTGCAACTTCCGCAATTATGATTCTTTATGAAAATGGTAAAATTAGTCTCGATGCGCCTGTTGTGGCATACATTCCTGAATTTGCTGTAAATAGTAAAAGCGATATAACTGTTATGAATCTCCTTCTGCACAACTCCGGGCTTACTGCATGGACTCCATTCTATCAGGATTCTACAATGACTTCTCCCGATAAAGTGAAAAACGCAATCTATTCAAGCATAAAGGAATATGAAACCGGTACAAAGACAATCTATAGTGATTATAATGCATTTCTGCTTGGTGAGATTGTGGAGCGTATTAGCCATTATAAGCTCAATACTTTCTGCAAAGAAAATATTTTTTCTAAACTAGGGATGACCGATACTGATTTTTTAGTTCCCCTTCCTGAAGATTACAGAATTGCGCCTACAGAAAACGATACGTACTGGCGCAACCAATTGCTGATTGGATACGTTCACGATGAGCTTGCTGCAATGCTTGAAGGGATTTCGGGTAATGCAGGTTTATTTTCTACCGGACCTGATTTGTTTAAATTCATGCAGATGATGCTTCGCAAGGGTATTTATATGGATGAACGTAAAATGAGTAAAAATTCCTTTGACACACTATTCAAAGATGAAACAGTTGAGCTGTTCACATCACGCGCTACCGGGCTCGGATACAGCAACACACGAGCTTTGGGATGGGAAACCAGGCCTGAGGCAACAAAATATCCTCCCCCATGTGGAAATAAATTTTCAAATAATTCCTTTGGACATACAGGATACACAGGCACCAGTGTTTGGTGCGATAAGGAAAAAGATTTGATTGTTATTTTTCTTACTAACAGAGTCTATCCTACCAGGGAAAATGCAGAGATTTTAAACATCAGGCCAAAGCTGCATGATGAAGTGTGCAGAATCATGGGATTTTAGCATGTCATTCCCGCCTGCCTGCTGCAGGCAGGCGTAAGCGGGAATCCAGTAAACAAATTTATTAAATACAAAAAAGAATAGAAGCAGGAATAACATAGGAAATATATGAAGCCATTTAAAAACGAAATATGCACAGATTTCACAAAGAAAAAAAAATCTGATGCATTTACGCAGGCATTAGAAAAAATTCATTCCGAATTTGGAAAAGAATACCCGTTAATTATAGGCGGTGAAAAAATATTTACTGAAGATAAAATTAATTCTGTTAACCCATCAAATACAAATGAGATAGTTGGCAGGGTATCTAAAGCAACGCTACAGCTTGCCGAACGTGCAATTGAAACAGCTCATTCAAAATTCAGCGAGTGGAAAGATGTATCTGTAAAAAAACGAGCAGCCTACCTGCTTAAAGCTGCAAAGCTTATGCGTAAGCGTAAACATGAGTTTTCAGCAACCATGGTTTACGAAGTAGGGAAAAACTGGGCTGAAGCAGATGGCGATACTGCTGAGGCTATTGATTTTATGGAGTTCTATGCAAGGGAGGCTTTAAGATATGCAAAAGGAACTAAACTTGTAAAAATAAAAAGCGAAGATAACCGCCAGGAATATATTCCCCTTGGAGTTGATATAGTAATCCCGCCCTGGAATTTTCCGCTTGCAATACTGGTGGGAATGACTAGCGCTGCTTTTGTTACCGGCAACACCGTTGTGTTGAAGCCTTCCAGTGATTCTGCCGTTATTGCATATAAATTTGTTGAGCTTCTTGAAGAAATTGGCCTTCCAGCAGGAGTAGTTAATTACCTGCCTGGTTCAGGCAGTTTAGTGGGAGATATGCTTGTCCAGCATCCCCATACTAGATTCATATCTTTTACCGGCTCAAAAGGAGTTGGCCTGCGGATAAATGAGCTTGCTGCAAAAGTTCAGCCCGGTCAAAAATGGATAAAGCGTGTTATTGCAGAAATGGGGGGCAAAGACGGAATCGTTGTTGATGATGAGCTCAAATCCATTGATGAAGCTGCAGCCGGAGTAGTTTCTTCGGCTTTTGGATTCCAGGGACAGAAATGCTCTGCCTGTTCGCGTGTAATTGTATCGGAAAAAATTTATGACCGCTTTGTTGACCTGCTTGTTGATAAAGCTTCTGCATTAAAAGTAGGTCCAAGCGACCAAAATACGAATGTAGGGCCTGTTATTAATAAACGCTCTGAAGAAAGCATACTAAATTACATTCGCAAAGGTGTTGAAGAAGGCGGAAAAGTGGTTTATGGCGGCGCTAAGGCAGAAGGGAACGGATACTACATTCAACCTACCATCATTGCGGACGTTAAACCTGAAGATACTGTTGCCAAAGAAGAAATATTCGGTCCTGTTCTTGCAGTAATTAAATCGAAGGACTTTGATGAATCGCTTGCCGTAGCAAACAATACAGATTACGGATTGACCGGAGCAATATATACGAAGAATAAGAAGAAGCTTAAAAAAGGAGCGAAAGAGTTTTACGTAGGCAATCTATATTTAAACAGGAAATGCACGGGGGCACTTGTTGGCGTTCATCCCTTCGGCGGTTTTAACATGAGCGGAACTTGTTCAAAAGCCGGCGGTTTTGATTATCTGCTGCTTTTCATGCAAACCAAAGTGGTTTCCGAAAAAAAGTATAAAAAGTGATAAATGCCCTCACCCCTGACCCTCTGCTTGAAAAGAGGGGAAAAAAAGATTTTATCTGATTTGAGGATGGGAATAGAGCGTTGCGGATTTATATGTTTCTAACAAATTTATGAAAACAGATTATGATATAATAATAGCCGGTGCCGGAATTGTAGGGCTTGCCACAGCATTAAAAATTCTTGAAAAGAAATCCAAGCTAAACCTTCTTGTCGTCGAAAAAGAAGATGGACCTGCAAAACATCAGACCGGCAATAACAGCGGAGTAATTCATTCAGGAATTTATTATAAACCCGGAAGCTTAAAGGCAATAAACTGTATCAATGGATATAAAAAACTGATTAGCTTCTGTGACAAAGAATCTATTCCCTACGAATTATGCGGAAAGGTTATAGTTGCCACAAGCGAAAAAGAATTACCCGGATTGCAAAATATATATGAAAGAGGTCTTGCCAACGGACTGGATAAGATAAGAATCATTGATAAAGATGAGCTGAAGCAAATTGAACCCTATGCAAATGGTATCAAGGCAATTCATGTTCCGTATACCGGTATAATAGATTTTAAGGTAGTTACAAACAAATACGCTGAAAAAGTTTTAAATCTTAATGGTGAGATAGAGTATAACAATGAAGTTATTTCTGTGCTGGCAACAAATGGTAAAACAGAACTAAGAACAAATAAAAATTTATTTCGCGCAAAGATTTTCGTAAACTGCTGTGGGTTATTTTCAGATAAAGTAGCGGAGATGTCGGAAGGAAAAATAAATACCAGGATTATTCCATTTCGCGGAGAATATTATAGGCTGAAACCTGAGAAAAGATACCTGGTAAAAAATCTTATATACCCGGTTCCTGACCCGGCTTTTCCGTTTCTGGGCGTGCATTTTACAAGAATGATAAATGGCGATGTGGAGGCAGGACCAAATGCAGTGCTGGCTTTTAAAAAAGAAGGATATAATAAAACCAGCTTTAGGCCCGGTGACACATTAAAAACTTTGACATGGCCCGGATTTTACAAGATTGCATCAAAGTATTATAAAACAGGAATGGGCGAGTTTTACCGTTCTTTCAGCAAGCATGCATTTGTTAAAGCACTGCAAAAGCTTTTACCTGCAATCAACCGGGAGGATCTGGCC
>DASXTZ010000068.1:0-5279 GCA_036505135.1 Ignavibacteria bacterium | reverse complement strand
CGTCCAGCTTGCCTTTTAAAGCTTTAACACTAACTGCATTAAACCATTTGGATACTGAATTAGGAATAACTTCAAGCTTTTTTATTGCATCAATATAATCTATATTAACGGGAAGATCTAAATAACTAACAATTTTATCATCCTCTAAAACTTTTGACCTGCGCCACAATGCTTTTTCGGAGAGCTCAGATACTGCAATCTGGTATGCTTCGGAGCCTTTTTCAATTTTCTCTCCCGGTTTATATTTACCTTTATCCTTAAAATAAACCCAGTATCTGTATTCAATGGTATCAGGATTTAAGGATTGCGAGAATATTACATATTGCGTTTGAAGAAATAAAGTGAGGAATAATAAAGAAATTTTAAACAATAAAGATACTCCTTTTAAAATTAAACAGCTTGTTCGTCTGCATGATAAGAACTTCTAACCAAGGGACCTGATTCAACATGTTTGAAGCCAAGATCCATACCATATTCCCTATACTCCCCGAATACATCCGGATGGACAAAGCGCTGAACGGGCAGATGATTTTTTGTTGGCCTTAGATACTGACCGATTGTAACAATATCACAGTTTACAGACTTTAAATCATGAAGCAGGTCCTTTACTTCATCATCGTTTTCTCCAAGCCCCACCATTAAACCACTCTTTGATGTAAAGCCTTTTTCTTTTGCCCTTTTGAGAAGCTCAAGGGTCCTGTTATAATCCGCCTGAGGCCTTACGAAATGATATAATCTCTTAACAGTTTCAATATTATGGTTTAAAATATCCGGCTTAGCTTCAAGCACAACATCAAGGGCTTCCCAAACTCCGCGGAAATCAGGGATCAATACTTCGACCCTGCACCCAGGCACAAGCTCTTTTATTTTAGTAATTGTCATTGCAAATACGTCTGCTCCGCCAAGTTTCTGGTCATCTCGGTTTACGGAAGTAATAACTGCATGTTTAAGCCCAAGGTCGCGAACGGATTCAGCTACGCGCCGCGGCTCATCATAATCAATTGCAACAGGCTTACCAAGCTTAACCGAGCAGAAACCGCACGAGCGTGTGCAAATTTCCCCAAGTATCATAAATGTAGCGGTTTTCCTGTGCCAGCACTCTGCCATGTTAGGGCAGCGGGCATCTTCGCAAACTGTGTTCAGCTTTTTCTTCCTCACGAGGTCTTTTAGGTAAGCATAATTTTCCCCGGTAGGTATCTTTACCTTAAGCCACTCGGGACGCCTGCCTTGCTCAATATAGGGATTTTCTACCGCATACTTTTTCTGATGCGTGTTTATTGATTTAGGCAGCTTTATCTGGACTGTTTCAGACATTAGAATAAACTCTTTTATAAACTATATTCCCGATTACCGGGTATTTAATAAATGCTCCCTGATATGATTTTATACCCATAAAAATAGAATAACCTATTCCTCCGAATATAAATAGAAATAACAAAGCATAGAAAGCTATCATAACTACAATCATAATGGGCGGCATTTCTTTTCCTTGCGAACCGGAAACCAAAATGCTAATCCCCATGCCCCCCAATACAACAAAAACCATAATGAAGGCTATCAACACTACATATGATATATGAAACCACAGTGCCTGCAGCGAATGAAATGTGACAAATTTAGATTTATCTTTATTTGTTAACCAGAAAATCAGAGGCAGTAAAATTCCACCTAGGAAAAGGGAGAGATGGGAAAATAGTGCTAATAATTTCTCATCTGATTTTATTTCTCCAGTATCTGCTGGCGCTCCAAAACTATCTGACATTAAATTAACCTTTATAATTTTCGACGTATTCAATAACCCTCATCAAAAACTTACCGCCCAATGCACCGTCAATTAACCTGTGATCAAATGAGAGTGTAATATACATCATCGGCTTTATTACAATTGCATCGCCCTGCTCGGTTTCAACAACAACCGCGCGCTTTTTAATAGCACCAGTTCCCATAATACATAGCTGCGGCTGGTTTATAATTGGCGTTCCTATATCGTTACCAAAAATTCCGTAATTTGTTATTGTGAACGTACCCTCCTGTATTTCATCAAGAGTCAGTTTTTTAATTCTTGCACGCCTTGCCAGGTCATTTAGCTCTCTTGCTATACTCACGAGATTTTTTGTATCAGCATCTTTAATTACAGGAACGATTAATCCGCCCTGTTCCATTGCGACTGCTATGCCTAAGTTTATAAAGTTCTTAACCAGTATATTTGTTCCATCAATAGAGGCATTGACAAGCGGAAAATCTTTTAATGCTTTAACGGTTGCCTCACAGATAAATGACATATATGTTAGCTTAAATCCTTCACGCCTTAAGAACTCATCAGCCATAGCATTTCTGGCTTTATCAACTGCAGACATGTCACACTCGGCAATTGCCGCAACGTGGGGCGATGTATGAACGCTCCTAACCATGTGTTCCGCCATTTTTGCCTGAAGATTATCCATAGGAACTACCTGGACACCCGGCATATTATACAAACTTGTAAGCTCGGCTGAGGGTTGTATTTCAGAGGCTTTATATTCAGGCTGCTTTTTTTGTGTCACCTGTGCAGGTTGTTTCTGTTCAGGTTTTGCTGCCGGCTTTTCAGCAGGTTTTGTTTTTCTTTCCTCAACATAGGCCAAGACATCCTGTTTCCTTACCCTGCCGCCGGTTCCCGTTCCTTTTATTGAGGATAGCTCATTCATTGAAACGCCTTCTTTGGAAGCAATATTTAATACCAGGGGGGAATAAAATCCTGAACCATTTCCGGTTTTTTCTGGCTCTGCTGCTTTTGTTTCTGCAGCCGGAATGGTTTTCTGCTCAGCTTTTTGTTCTTCAAACTGAAGCCCTTCTTTCATTTCCGCCGGTTTCTCTTCTTTCTTGACCTCCTTTTTAGCCCCCGTTCCATCGGTTTTTACTTTCGCACTTGCAGCATCGGTTTCAATCCGCGCTACAACATCGCCAACATTAGCAGTATCACCTTCATTAAACAAAAGCTCAACTACTACGCCCCCTTCTGCCGAAGGAACTTCGGTATCTACCTTATCAGTAGAAATTTCAAATAAAGTCTCATCTTTATCAATTTTTTCGCCAGGTTTTTTATACCATTTCAATATCCTGCCATCCATAATTGATTCACCCATTTTGGGCATTACAATATCCACTACCATTAAATAACTCCTTAGATATTATGCTATTTTAATAAATTTTAGACTTTAGCTTACAAAAATACCGAAAATTGGTCGAATTTGCAATTTATAGAATTATCGCCAAGTTATCTTTATAAACCATATAAATAGTAATTTTGTTTATTTTTTGTAATGAAAATATCCTTTTGGGAATTGGGTTTAAGGGATATTTTACTGCTTCAAAAAAAAATTAATATCTTTTACTCTTACTCTTAAAATGTTTATGATCTCTTTTACCGTTACCTTTATATTCCCCGGTAGACCATTTTGGTTCGTTCTCAATAAAAGCCTTTGGGGTACCGGAAGGTTTTTCGCTCTTCATTATCATCTTTAGCAAACCACTTGCAATTTCTATGGTTGTAAAATCCTCATTCAGCAGCTTTTCTATCATGTTTTCATATTTGGTAAGATCTCTTCCGTCACCGATTGCAGCCTTTATATCATCAAGGATGTTGATTGTCTTTCTTTCTTCAACGTCTTCGGCTTTTGGTATATGCTTTCTTATTATTTTAGATTTAGTAAATCTTTCGATATCCCTTATTTTGTATATCTCTTTTCCTACTGCAAACGTAAAAGCATGTCCGGCTCTTCCTGCTCGAGCTGTTCTGCCTATCCGGTGAACATAATATTCTTCATCCTGCGGCATATCATAGTTAAAAACAGCATCAATTTCTTCAACATCTATTCCCCTTGCGGCTACATCCGTAGCAACAAGTATATCCATCTTTCCTGTCCTGAATTTGTTCATAACCCTTTCACGCTGGTTCTGGTTCATATCGCCGTGCAGCCCTTCTGCAAGATATCCCCTTGCATGCAGATGTGATACAAGGAAATCAACCGTTCTTTTCGTATTACAAAATACAAGCGATAGCTTCGGGTCATGAACGTCAATTAATCTAGAGAGAGTTTCAATTTTCATGCTCTGGTTAACTTCGAAATAATACTGGCTGATACTGGGAACGGTAAGCTCTTTATGAATTATTCTCACATGTTCAGGGTTCTTTAAGTATCGTTTGGTAAGCTCAAGTATCGGTTTTGACATCGTTGCTGAAAAGAATATAGTCTGTCTCTCTTTTGGTATGTTACGCAAAATTCTTTCAATATCATCTCTGAATCCCATATCAATCATTTCATCGGCCTCGTCAAGGACTACCATCTTAACATTATTAAGCCTAATAGTATGTCTTTCAATATGATCGATAAGTCTACCCGGAGTAGCTATAATAATCTGGGCGCCTTTTCTTAATGCCTGCATCTGGCGTCCTATTGGCTGCCCACCATAAACAGGGACGACATTTATATTTTTTTTGTGTTTTAAAAGCTCAGCAAACTCCTCGGCCACTTGTATGGCAAGCTCTCTTGTTGGACATAGTACTAATGCCTGAGTATCTTTTACGGAAGACAGTATTTTTTCTATTATAGGGATGCCAAAAGCAGCTGTTTTACCTGTCCCTGTTTGAGCCTGCCCTATTAAATCTTTACCTTTTAATAATAAAGGAATAGTTTGAGCCTGGATTGGCGTGGGTTCTTCAAAACCCATTTCTTTCACAGCAAGCCTGAGCTCATGAGATACAACAAAATCTTCGAATCTGATTTTTTGCAAATTTGTTCTTTCTGTTAATGTAACTACCTACACTTAGTGCAGGTTTATGTATGTTAATAAAATGGAAAATTAGAATATAATCGCGGTTTATTGGCGGGAATATCCTTAAGCATGTAAATATAGCGAAAATAAATGTTTAATGCAGGGTTTAATTGCGAACTGAAGCAATCTCCCGATTAATCCTACGAGATTGCTTCGCTTTGCTCGCAATACCGGGTTACTGCTTATGGTATGTCACCGTTTGATTCATTGTCATATCTTTGCCGTCTTTATCTTTCATTGTCCAGGATACTTTATGAGTCATAATATTTCCATTAATTTCAATATCCCTTGTTTCTGTTCCCCATGCACTTTTACCAATGACGTTAGCTTTATTGCCATTAGCTTTTCCTGTATATGTTGCAACCATTCCCCAGTCGTCGAAACTCCAGCCGGTAAGGTTACCGTCTTTATCCTGCGTCATCACGATGGTGGCAGTATAAGTTTCTGATTTATCATTGGAACCGGTA
>DASXTZ010000067.1:0-3425 GCA_036505135.1 Ignavibacteria bacterium | reverse complement strand
AGCCCGGCCAGAACACCAATAATAACAGCGCTGTTTATACCGAGTATTCTAAGCCCGATGAATGTCATTACACCAAGGAATAATGCATCAAGCAGCCAGCCGCGGACATACAAGCTAAGCTGATGCTCTATCTTTGCAACTATATTTATTGTCATTTCAAAATACCGGTTTGGCACAAGGCTTATTAAACCGTTTTTTAATTGCTGCCTGTCACGCAGTATAAAAAAGGTAACCACAGGAATTGCGATAATAAATATAACAGTTGAAAGAACTCCCGTAATAAGATCTTCCACTTTTGTAAATGAAGATTTGAACATGGTTTCAAGCTCCTTGGTTATATCACCTTTTTTGACGAAAGGAATACTTTTTTCAAGCCATTTTTCAACATCTTTAATTTTCTCCGAAACCTGAAATTCCTTATAAGATTTTTGTATCTCATCGCTCTGGCTGATAATGGATGGTATCACCATTGTTGAGGCGCCATATAATATTACAGTTATAACTGCATAAACGATCAATATGGATAGTGTGCGCGAAATTCCAAAGCTTTGGGTGAGATCAACAACAGGATTTAACACAAGAGCAAATAATAAACATAATAAAAGCACAATAAATATATCAGTAAAAAAACTTATGAAAGCCGTTATAATGAGAACAGGTATAAGCAGAATAAAAATTTTTGCTGTCCAGCTTAAAGGCCTGTAAGCCCTTGTGTAAGTTGATTGCATTGATTATTTTATTTCCTCATAAACGATTTCATTAATAATACTATATCCAAAACCTTTTCTTGTAAGATACTCATATGTCTTTTTCCTTTGTTCTGCTTTATCCTTGTTCTTTATTTTCGGATATAATTTTTTGAAATTTTGCAGCGCCAGCTGTTTTTCGTCTATATTAGTAAACACATTTTCAAGGACTTTTTCTCCAACTTCTTTTGGCACGCCTTTTTCAAACAGCTTTTGCTTAAGGATCCTGATTCCAACAGGTTTTCGCTTAATTTTTTCCTCTATTAAGGCTTTTGCAAATTCCTCATCATTTGTTAAGCCTGAATCCTCAAGATATTTCAAAACTTTATTAGCCGATTTCGCACTTACCTTCTTTTCTTTCAGCTTCTTCTTCAGTTCGCTGACGGTTCTGATCCTATAGCTTAAATAGCTTAGCGCAATTTCTTTCCCATATATAAACTCATCATAATCTTTAATCTCATGAAGTTTTGTTTCGTTGTACTCATTATTAACATGTAAGCCGTATTTTAAGATTGTATCAGCATATAATCCGCAAAAAAACTCACCGTCAACATAAATATTCCATCTTTTTTTAGAACGCTTTTGTTTTTCTATTGAGGTGATGGGCATGGAATAGTTTCCCCGGCTTAAAGGCTGGGATTATTGGCCTCTTTATCGTCCATTTACTTCTTGCTCTTTGCTTCTTTTACCTTCACTTCGCCATTGCCGCCTGTTAATTCTGCTTTGGGCACTTCTATTCCCATGTGCTCTCTCACTTCCCTGTCAAGTTGTTTCATAAGCTGCTGGTTCTCATTCAGCAGGGTTTTAACGCCATCCCGGCCCTGCATACGCTGTCCCTGATAGCTGAACCATGCACCGGCTTTCTGAACGAGCTCAAGATTTACTGCCGTATCGATAAGATCGCCTACTCTTGATATACCTTCATTATACATAATATCAAACTCAACCTCACGGAAAGGAGGCGCAACTTTATTTTTCACTACTTTTACTTTTGTGCGGTTGCCTATTATGTTAGTTCCGTCCTTTATCTGCGCAATCCTTCTTATATCAAGCCGTACCGATGCATAAAACTTTAAAGCTTTGCCCCCTGTAGTTGTTTCGGGATTGCCAAACATGATACCGATCTTTTCACGCAGCTGGTTCGTGAAAATAAGAGAGACATTTGATTTGGATACCGCCGCAGTCAGTTTCCTTAATGCCTGTGACATAAGCCTTGCCTGCAGCCCCATGTGAGAATCACCCATTTCACCCTCAATTTCGGCGCGCGGAGTTAATGCCGCAACCGAATCAACAACAATTACATCAAGAGCATTACTGCGCACGAGTGTTTCAACAATTTCAAGCGCCTGCTCGCCGTATTCCGGCTGCGAGATAAGAAGATTTTCGATATCAACCCCAAGCTTTTTTGCATAACCTGTATCGAGGGCATGTTCGGTATCGATAAATGCAGCAAGCCCGCCCTTTTTCTGGGCCTCGGCAATTACATGCAGGCAAACGGTAGTTTTACCGGATGATTCCGGCCCGTAAATTTCGGTCATCCTGCCGCGGGGGATTCCGCCTACGCCAAGCGCCGCATCAAGCGAAATAGAGCTGGTTGAAATTGCATCGATCTTAGTTACAACACCATCTCCAAGCTTCATAATAGAGCCTTTACCGTGTGCTTTTTCTATCTGGTCAATCGCTATCTGAAGCGACCTTAATTTTTCATTTTCAGCCATTTTGTTAAATCCTTCCTTTAACTTGCCTGCAGGAGGCAGTAAGAATTATGTGTTTTATTAATCTTAATTGAATTATACAAATATAATTATTTATCCCTTATTAAAGAATATCATTTAATGACACAAATCAAAAATGTATTAGGGTATGACTGCTTTGATTCAAACGTTGCTGGTTCTATTTAAAATGCAAAAAAGAAAAAGATATGAAAAAAACCAAAAAAACTATCACCCCTTACGAGTATTGCATTAATGTCAGTTGCGGAATTATATTGCATTCTGAATATCAGGAAGTGGTATATCGCATAATCACAGTAATATAATTTAGCGATTTATCTCAATAAAAGCTATAATGTTTCTATTTGGGGGAGGAATGAAAACCTTAATATTTATCTTTGCTTCCGTTCTATTTATTTCCTGTGGAGATAATCCTGTAAACGTTAAGAGTGTACTTATCTATTCCCTCGATTCATTATTAGTAAACCTACCCGGCGCGGGCAGTGGTGAAACTTCATTAACACAGCAGGTATATAGTTATGACAAGATAAAAGTTTCGTTTCGGTATTCGTCTGACCTTGACACAGCGAATGAATCTTTTATAAGTGTAAATGTTGATTATGAATATTGGTATGATTCTACCAATACCTTTACCCAGGCCCCGCAATTTTTAGACAAAACCATGATAATACCCTTTTTTGCGGAACAGGAAAGATGGCTCAACGCCAGAGTATATTTAAACAACCCATTTAACAGGCCTGTATATTTACGTATTGACTCTCTTAGGGTGTACGGTATCGTATACCAATGAAATATTAAATTTCCTTATTCAAGCTAAAATTTAGGCGTTTACAATTACCGGAATACAATGCTAAGAGCATGATTATGCTTTGAATGTTCCCCCAATTATCACTATTTTTGTTATTATGCTTGAAAGTTACCTGCCGATATTTATGCTTATGATTGC
>DASXTZ010000066.1:0-1639 GCA_036505135.1 Ignavibacteria bacterium | reverse complement strand
CCTGGTAAAGAAGAGCCGCCGTATCAATAGGATTTAGCTGAAGTGCAAAATCCAAATCTTTTAAAGCATTTGCGTAGTCCCCCGTTCTCATATAAGCAATGCCTCTATTTTTGTAAATTAACGAGGGTGATATATTAATATTTTTTCTATCTGCTAATGTAGATAGAGTAGTGATTGCCTTTTCAAAATACCCATACGAAATATAATACTCTGAAAGTTTATATAAATAAAAAGCATTATTCGGATCCCTTGATACTGCATTACTTGTGCTAAGCAGCGCGTTAATGGTATCTCCTGTGTTGTAATAAGATAAACCAAGATAATAGTAATATTCCGCTTTGGAAGAATCCAACGAAACAGCCTGTTTAAAATAATCTATTGCATCGTTATAATTACCCTGCTTAAAGCTGATTGTGCCTATCTGGAACGGAATTTTAGGGTTGGTTGAATTTAGTTTGCTCGCCTCCATTAAATATTCGGTACCGTGCTTATTATCTTCCTTCAGAAAATATATTTCAGCCATCTTTAAATAAGCTTCATAATTTTTTGGTTCCATTTGGATAGCCATATTTAAAGTAGTAATTGCTACATCATAATATCCTCTTTCTGCATATATGGCAGCAAGATTATTATACAATTCCACAGAAACGTATCCATATTTGGCAGCGAGATTATAATCTGTGATTGCTTCGTCGTATTTCTTCAAACCGAAATATGCATGGCCTCGCTGAAGATACAGAACCATATTAATGGCATCTTCTTTTATAAGCACGTTTAAAATGTCCAATGCATCCTGATATTTAGCATCTTTAAGGCGTTTTAGGGCATCATCATAATTATATTTAACCGAATCAACCGAATAAGCATTTTCGGTAAATAACATTATGACAGCAAATAAACTGAGGAAAAATAACTTCATTGTTGAAAGTTTGTTAAAATAAATTTATAAAATGTACTCTTTAAGACCATGTATTCCTCCCTCTCTGCCAAACCCGCTTTCTTTGTATCCACCAAACGGTGAAGCGGGGTTGAATCTATTGAATGTATTTGACCAAATAACCCCTGATTTAACTTTACCAACCATCTTAAAAATTTTTGAACCCTTATCTGTCCATATTCCTGCTGAAAGCCCGTAGGGAGTGTTATTAGCCTTTTCTATGGCTTCTTTTGGGGTCCTGAATGTTAAGATAGATAAAACCGGACCGAAAATTTCTTCCTGGGCTATTCTGTTTGATTGTGCAACATTAGCAAAAAAGGTTGGTTTAAACCAGTAGCCTTTATCGGGCAATTTACATTCAGGCTGATAAATACTGCAACCCTCATCTATACCCGATTGAACAAGCTGTTTTATTTTATTTAACTGCATTTTAGAGTTAATTGCTCCAATATCCGTATTTTTATCTAAAGGATCACCTACCCTTAAAGTTTTGAGCCTATTTTTAAGCTTTTTTATTACTATATCCGAAATATTCTCCTGAACAAATAACCGGGAACCGGCGCAGCAAACGTGTCCCTGATTAAAGTATATACCGTTAATTATTCCTTCGATCGCTTGGTCAATGGGCGCATCTTCAAAGATTATATTAGCTGCTTTACCTCCAAGCTCAAGTGTTAATTTCTTATCTGTTCCGGCAACAGC
>DASXTZ010000065.1:0-9588 GCA_036505135.1 Ignavibacteria bacterium | reverse complement strand
TTTTAATGCACCCAGAAGCATTTTTGCATGCTGCGGTGTCATTATAATTCTTGCACTAATTTTAGATTTAGGAATTCCCGGGAGAACACGGGTGAAATCTATAATAAATTCTGCAGGTGAATGCGATATTATTGCGAGATTCGAATAAATTCCTTCAGCTTCTTTTTCACCGATTTCAATGTTTATTTGCTGCTGGACTTGAGGTTCTTTATCGTTGTTTGGCATTTTAACTCCTTTTCACAAAAATAACTATAATTGATTAGTTTAACAAAGTAAGCTGAATTATAGTTTGCCATTTATATATAAGGGGACGCTTAAATGCCTCCCCTGTATACTTTATTAAGATCCTTCGCTTAGCTCAGTATGGCTATGTCACATCTGTTTCACTTCACTAATAAGCTTCTGCAGCGATGCCTTAGCGTCACCAAAAAGCATACTTGTTTTTGGATAGAAGAACAGTTCATTATCTATACCTGCATAGCCTGCTGCCATTGAGCGCTTCATAATTATTACATTCTTTGAACGGTCAACCTCAAGAATCGGCATACCGTATATAGGGCTTTGAGGGTCATTTTTAGCCGCAGGGTTAACTACATCATTTGCCCCGATAATAATTGAAACATCGGTATTATCCATATCGCTGTTTGCATCTTCCATTTCCAGAAGCTTTTCGTATGGCACATCAGCTTCGGCAAGCAATACGTTCATGTGTCCCGGCATACGTCCGGCGACAGGGTGTATGGCATATCTGACTTCAACGCCTTTTTCTTCAAGCAGCTTTTCAAGCTCGTGGCATGCATGCTGTGCCTGAGCTACTGCAAGACCGTAACCGGGAACAATAAATACTTTCTTTGAATATGAAAGCAACACTGCGGCATCTGAAACAGAAATTTCTTTTACTGTCCCTTGTTCTTTATCTCCGCCTTTTGCTCCGCCGGCGGTTCCAAATGCGCCCGCTATTACGTTAAATAACGAGCGGTTCATAGCCCTGCACATTAATATTGTAAGAATTGTACCAGCCGAACCAACAAGTATACCGCCTGTTAACATTACCTGGTTATTGTAAACAAATCCGCCAAAAGCGGCAGCAACACCGGTAAACGAATTCAACAATGATATTACAACGGGCATATCAGCGCCGCCTATAGGCATAACGAACATTACACCATATAATAAAGCAATAAGTGTGACAACTAAGAGCAAGGTGTTATCACCTGTGTGCTGTGCAGAAAGATATGCAGCAACAGCAACGGCAGCAAGAAGTATTACCAGGTTAATGAATTTTTGCCCGGGGAATACCTTATCGCCTATATTTCCGTTCAGTTTACCGAAAGCGATCATACTTCCTGCAAAGGAAACAGAACCGATAATAAGGGCAGTCATTATAATAGCAATATTAACCCAACCCCCGTGTGAAAAATCATGCTTTGTATATTCAACTATTGAAATTACCGCAGCGCATGCACCGCCCATACCGTTAAACAAAGAAACCATCTGCGGCATGGCGGTCATTTTCACCTTTCTTGCGGCAGCCCAGCCGACGGTTGTTCCGATTGCTATTCCGCCGAATATCCAGAGATAGTTACTAACTGTCTTATCAAGAAATATGGTGGCAAGAATAGCTAAAGTCATACCTGCAGCTGCAATAAGGTTGCCCCGCCTTGCAGTATCAGGATGGCTCAGCATTTTTAATCCAAATATGAATGTAACCGAGCCTATTAAATATATTAGATCTGTGATGTGTTTTTCTAGCATAATTACTTTTTCTTCTTCTTAAACATTTCAAGCATGCGGTCTGTAACTACAAAGCCGCCTACTACATTTAAAGTACCAAGTATAACCGCAAAAAATCCGAGTATCAAAGCAAGGTAGTTATCTGGTTCAGCATGTCCCATAACTATGATGGCTCCTACAATAACAACTCCGTGAATTGCATTGGCACCTGACATTAATGGAGTATGAAGAACCGAAGGAACATGTGAAATTACCTCGATACCCAAAAAAACCATGAGAACCAAAAGATATATAAACCTGATGTTCTCACCTATAAAATTAAATACTTGTTCCATTATTTTATAACTTCCTTAACCCTTTCGTTTACAATTTCGCCATTGTGAGTTAAACATGTTCCTTTAACAAGGTCATCTTCAAAATTCAAGTTAATTGTGCCATCCTTTAGCATTAGCTTCATAAAGTTCAGCACATTTTTACCGAACATTTTGCTGGCGTCAAAAGGAACCGTTGAGGGCAGATATGAATTCCCTATTATCGAAACACCATTGTGAACAACTGTTTCGTTGTCTTTAGTCAATTCACAGTTACCTCCTGTTGACGCAGCCAGGTCAATTATTACCGAGCCCGCTATCATACCTTCAACCATCTCTTTGGTGATCAGTATAGGGGCTTTCCTGCCGGGAATTTGAGCAGTGGTGATTATAACATTAGACTTCACAGCATGGTCGTGAATCTTCTGTTTTTGTTTTTGTTTAAATTCTTCGGTTTGTTCAACAGCATATCCGCCTGCTGATTTTTCATCCCTGGCGCCTTCAACTTCAACGAACTTAGCGCCTAAAGACATAACCTCTTCTTTAACCGCGCTGCGTGTGTCAAATGCTTCAACTACAGCGCCAAGCTTTCGTGCTGTTGCAATTGCCTGAAGCCCTGCGACTCCGGCTCCCAATATTAAAACTTTTGAAGGAGTAATACTTCCCGCTGCGGTCATAAACATCGGGAAAAATTTTGGTAAGTTTGATGCAGCAACCAGAACTGCCTTATAGCCGGCAACTGTTGCCTGAGACGATAGAACGTCCATTGATTGAGCACGAGTTGTTCTCGGTATGGTTTCCAGACTAAAGCTTGTTATCTTACTTTCAGCAAGCTTCTTAACAAGATCATGATTGAAGAAAGGCTGCAGCATTGCAATAAAAACTGCGCCGGGCTTCAATTTGCCGGCTTCGTCTATAGAAAGCGGGTTGATCTTAAGAATCGCATCTGCTGTAGTAAGGATCGAATTGCGGTTTGAAATCTTTGCGCCCGCCTGCGTATAATCAGCGTCC
Source organism: Ignavibacteria bacterium (assembly GCA_036505135.1). Lineage (GTDB taxonomy): Bacteria > Bacteroidota > Ignavibacteria > Tepidaquicellales > OLB5 > DASXTZ01. The sequence goes on along the minus strand of DASXTZ010000065.1, from coordinate 6,532 downwards.
GAAGCAAACGCCCGTGCGCCTGCATCTTTTTCAACCTGGACCTCAAAACCTGATTTTACGAGCTGGGAAACTATTTCCGGAAGCGCTACTACCCTATTATCACTTTCATGCTCTTTAAGTATTCCAATTATTGCCACTTTTTCTCCTAACCTGCCCCGCTATTTAGCGGGCTAACAAACTAATTTTTTTACACTTCAAAATTACTAATCCAACGAATAAAAAAACATGATTTTCGTCATGTTTTGGTAATTATTTTGAAAAATGTTGAAAAAATTCATCATTTTTGTTAAATTTTAGAAAAACCTTTTTATAAAAATACTGGTGAAAAAATCATCTGTGGAGAAACTCCCATGTATCAGTTATCTACTTGAAACTTATGGTAAACCTTGCCAAAAAAGATGGTGTCTAACTAAATATTTTATTGGTATAAGGTTTAAATTATTAATTTTTTGAGGTATAATTTTTAACAGTGTTCCCTATAATAATATTTAGTTAAATTCACAGATTATTTTTCCGGAAAATTATAGTAAATCTTGCCTGAAATCCAGCTTCACACTAAAATTATTATAGGTTTAATACTTGGAGCAATCTTCGGCTCCGTATTTGGCATCAGCAATAAAAAGCTTGAGCTAAAAACTAACGGCCAATCCGAAACCATTTCCGATTGGAACGAATTCATCTTTCTTAAAAAAGATTCAGTTATAAATACCTTCGATGCCAACTCGCAGATTTTGATAATCAAGTCGTTCAAGGCAACAAAAGATAAAAAAGACCTTAAGATAAAAGTAAAAGAGCAGAACGGATCAGAACGCGTATTTGAAAATGTTACTTCAATAGAAAAAGTAACAACTATCGGAGTCTGGCTAAAACCGGTTGGCGATATATTCATCCGGCTGCTGAACATGATAGCTGTTCCGCTTGTATTAGCCTCACTTATTGTAGGTGCCGCTTCCCTATCCGACTTTAAGCATGTTGTTAAAATAGGAGGCAAGACGCTTGGATTTTATGCATTGACAGCAGTTATGGCTATAACAACTGCATTAATACTCGTTAATATCATTCAGCCGGGGCTTATGATGTCGCCGGATGCAAAAGACCGCCTGCTTGCTGCTTACCGGGACGAAGCTAAAATTTCCATTGAGCAAAATGTTCAGATGGATATTGTTCAGTTCCTTTTAAATATTGTTCCTAAAAATCCTTTTAAATCATTAGCGGATGGGGATTTTCTGCAAATTGTATTCTTTGCCATTCTTGCCGGCATCTTTTTAGTACAAATACCTAAAAATAAATCCGCCCCCGTAATACATTTTTTTGAAGGTGTTACAGATACTTTAATAGTACTGGTTGAAAGAATTATGGTCATAGCTCCTTATGCGGTTTTCACATTAATCGCCGCCACTGTTGCCGAATTTGGGTTTGATATTCTGATTACCTTGTTATGGTATTCGTTAACAGTTATGCTTGGGCTTATCATACTTACATTTATAGAATATCCTGCATTGCTGAGAATTTTTACAAAGGTTAGTGTTTTTGATTTCTTTAAAGCACAGAGGCAGGTAATGGCAGTTGCATTTTCAACCAGCTCTTCTGCCGCAACACTTCCTGTTATTATGGATGCCTCGGAAAAGAGGCTTGGCATACCGAACAAAATTGCAAGCTTTATTCTTCCGCTGGGTATAAATATTAACAAAGACGGGACTGCTGTGATGCAGGCTGTAGCAGCCGTATTTATTGCCGAAGTATATGGCTTCGACCTGACTTTCACACAACAGCTCACAATTTTATTTACCACAGCACTTGCAGCGCTTGGAACTGCGTCTGTGCCGGGCATGGGATTGTTAATGCTTATAGTTGTTCTTAAATCAGTCGGGTTACCTGAGGAAGGGGTTGCATTAATTATCGGAGTGGATAGATTCCTTGATATGTCGCGAACGGTTCCGAATGTTTTAGCCGATTCACTTGCATGCATTGTAGTTGCAAAAAGTGAAGGGGAGCTTGGAGTAATAAAACCGGATGCTGAATAAGTATATTTATAATGGCAGGATATAAAGGATTAACATCTGCAGAAGTACAGGAACGGATTAAGCAAGGCAAACAAAACAAAGCTTCGGCAACAAAAACCAAGAAGACTGCTGAAATCCTTATTGAAAACATTTTCTCTGTTTTTAACATCATTATTTTTTCAATTGTTATTTTTCTTGCCATTTTCTTTTTTATTAAAAATGATGAAAGACTCCTGCTTGATTCCATGGGAGTATCACTTGTTGCCATTACTAATACTCTTATTGCAATTATACAGGAGATTCGCGCAAAAATAGCATTGGATAAAGTTAACCTCTTGCTAAAGCATCATGTAAAAATAATCAGAGATGGCAAAGAACAAACGATTGACCAGAGCGAAGTTGTTATTGATGATGTTATAATAATAGAACGCGGCGACCAGGTTGTTGTTGACGGCAGTATTTTAAGCTCCAATAAGCTTGAAATAGATGAATCGCTGCTAACGGGCGAATCGAACCCAATTACTAAAAAAGTTAATGATAAAGTCATGTCCGGAAGCTTTTGCGTCTCGGGCAATGGAATCTATAAAGCCGAAAAAGTTGGCGATGAAAGTTATGCTCAGGAAATCACAAAGTTGGCCAAGAAATTCAAGCTTAATCTCTCACCTCTTCAGATTCGTTTAAATTTTATTATTAAAGCACTGTTCTCGATTGCTTTGTTTCTTGTTCTGCTTGAAATAATTTTCAGCGGGGATGGATTTGGAAATATAGATTTTATAAGGAAAATATCTACAATTTTACTTTCACTTGTGCCGCAGGGATTGGTTTTAATGTCATCGGTAACATTTGCACTCGGCATTTACAGGATCAGCAAAATTGGCGCAATTATACAAAAGCTTAACGCTATTGAGTCATTTTCTAACGTAAAAATTGTATGCACTGATAAAACAGGCACCCTTACGCAGAATAAGCTTGCGGTAAATAAAGTAACTTCTCTTACGGATAAATATTCCACAGATGAAATAAAAAATTTTCTAGGCACTTATGCAAAATTTTCTTCTGATAAAAATGCTACACTAAGAACACTTGAAGTTTTTGAAGCTTCTGATGCCTCAGTCAGCGACGAAATACCTTTTAGCTCTGAAAATAAAATGAGCCTTTTGCAGTTAGCAGTTGGCAGCGAGCAGTTAACAGTAATTTTAGGGGGATATGATGTATTAATTGAAAGGTCGAAGGAAAGCGATAAGGCAAACAGCATATTTGAAAAAGAGGGATTGAAGGTTTACCGTAATTTATTGTTTGGATTTGAAACATCAGTCAAATCCTTTGAAGAATTGCAGAATGACCTTTCTAAAATTCAGGTTGAGCCGATTTGTATAGTTTCGATTACCGACCAGGTTAGGGATGACGTAATGGATGCTATAAACCTGTTCCATAAGCATGATATAGAAATCAAGATACTCTCGGGGGATAATGCAGCTGCAATACAGGCCGTAGCCCGTGAAATAGGATGGGATATAAAAGACAGTGAGCTTATTTCGGGAAATGAAATTGATGAAGTAAAAGACGAGCATTTCTTTAGCACAATAAAGGAAAAGAAAATTTTTGCGCGGCTAAAGCCTGAACATAAATTAAGAATAATAAAAACCCTGCGTAAGAATAAAATATATACTGCCATGATAGGCGACGGTGTTAATGACCTCCCTGCAATTAAAGAGTCAGACATGGGGATTGCTATGGAAGAAGGCAGCAACATTACTAAAGAAGTCGCAGATATTGTTTTGTTGAAGAATAAATTCTCATTATTGCCAAATATCTTTGATGAAGGCAATAAGATCGTTAATACGGTCAGCTCGATAGCGAAATTATTCCTGACAAAGAATTTTCTCGTAATATATTTAACATTAATGTCTTTGTTCTTACTATTTGAATTCCCCCTCACCCCCCGAAGGGTCTCGCTCATAAATATATTTTCCATAGGTCTCCCCTCTTTTATTATCGCTCTAAGGAATAGCAACGTAGAGAAAATGAGAGATTTCATGAAAGATTTATTCTCATTTGTAATGATATCTGCAGCCATTATCACAATAGCTTCGCTTATTGGACAAGTTATTACTCAGAAATACGCCGTGCATACACCGGAAGATATACAGATGGTAATGCTTTTTATAGTGATAATTATTACTGCCGCGAACTTTCTTTCCGTTACTATTCATAAAGGTGAAAGGAACTTGAAGCTGTATGTTTTATATGCACTCTCACTTGTAGGACTTTATTCTTTTCTGGCTATCACAAGATCGGATTTTGTAATAATACGTTGGATAAAAACATTTTATGAAATATCTCACCTAGAATACAAATATGTGGATATTGCGCTTATAATTAGCATCATAAGTGCGGTAATATTATTTATATTTCAGATTGCCCGTAAGAAAATGATAAATAAAATCAGTTAGGGCTTGGTTGTAAATCTTCTCTTTGCCGAAGATGTAAAAAATGTTAATCGATTATCGTTGTAAAAATATGAATACCCAAACTGGTTTATGTCTTCCAGGCTGCCTAATCTTCTTACATACCATGTATAAGCGGTATTCCGCCCGATGCCAATTTCAAAAGAAGGTAGATTTAAGAATTTCTCTGTCTGGTAAACATGGAAGACCCTGTCAGGTGCCTCAAAGCTGATAAGATTTATGCCCGTTCCTGTACCGGGATTAACTCCAAATTGTGTAGCTTGATCTACATTCACTGCGTTATCAGGTGGACTCTCTAATGTTGGCATTGATTCCAAAGCTATTAAATTATTTGTATTAAATTCCACAGTCCGGCACTTCGAGCTAAACATACCGCTATCGGGGCCATAGGTGAATCCGGAAAGTACATAGTTATATACTAAAGGAAGATAGGTAGGAACGACAAAAGTAAATTCGTTACCAAAAGTTGTACTGATAGGAGCACCATATTTAAATGGATAGAGTAAAGCTCCAAATCTGTAAGTTATTGCAAAAGTCGTCCCCTGCCCGATAACACCTCCTAATAGTGAGCCCGAAATACTTGCTTCACCCGGATTTGTTGTCAGTTCATTTTCATTAAATATTATAGACGTATTACCGCCGTTTGTTAATATTATATTTTGTTTTGCACCATATTTCTGATAATCTGTTGCAATTCCGTTTATTAAGGGATAAATATATACGATTACTTTCCCGGTGATAGAGCTGCCTTCGCCCCACTTAATACTTATGTTTGCTGTATCCGCAGGAGGTCTAATCACAGCGCTACCCTCTGTGTAGTTATCAGTAAAAATAATCGTTGCCCTCTGTAATTCCGAAAGTGGTGGTATTCGAACCGATAAAGTAGCGGAATAACCACTGCCCGGGTAACTTTGCATTAATAGCAATGGACCTGGAGTTGTCATTCCTTTATAAACGACTCCCACAGATTTAGGGACACCAACAAAAGTAATTTTAATATCATAGGGAGTTATAATATTAGATAAAGTAAAGCTGCCATCATAAGATGTATACGTCTGTTTTGAACTAACTGATACCTTAATTCCAATTACGGGAGCCGCATTTTCATCCAAGACAAAACCATTCAGTGTTATTCCGGATGGCGGAGGAAGCGGATTATTGGTTTTTTCGGGAGTATCTTCATTGCATGAAAGAATTAAAAGAAAAATATTAAGTATTAAAAAACTAAAACAGAGTTTTTGAAACACCGAAGTTTTCATGACTATGGTTTTTATATGTGAAAAAAAATTATTTTAATTTACCTGAAACTCAGGCAGTAAAATAATTAATCATATTTTACGACTTCTCTGTTTATACAAAAATACATTATATTATTATTATTTATCCATCCAAATTTTAGCTAATTTTTCATAGGGGGAGAATAAAAGATAAATGAACTTCACTAGTCAGACCCTATATTTACAACCCATTTACAATCCGTTAAAAATATTACTCTTTATTTTATTCCATTCGCTATCAAGTATGCTGTAAAAAACGGTGTCACGGCGTCTTCCATCGTGCATTAAGGTATGGCTTCTAAGAATACCTTCCTCCGTACAGCCAATTTTAAGTAAAGCCTTACGTGCGCGCGAATTCAGCTTATCCGTTTTGAACTCAACCCTTTTCATTTTAAGAGTTTCAAATGCGTATTGAAGCATTAAAAATTTGAAATGAGCATTAACTCCCGTTCCCCGAAACTCTTTCCCGAGATATGACCAGCCAATTTCAAGCCTTTTGTCTTTTTCGGATATATTTCCATAGCTTGATGTTCCGGCAAACCTGCCGGATGCTTTATCAATAATAATAAAAGTAAATTTGCTGCCATCATTCAGCCCTGCAGAAGCATCTTGATAAAATCCCTCAATTTCCTCATCTGTTTGAACTTTTGAAACTGTGTATTTCCAAATCTCTGAATCGGCAAAAACCCTTTTTAAATGAGGAATATCTTCTCTCACAGGAAATCTCAATTTAACATTATTGTTCTCCAGAGTTATATTTTTACCGGTGATAAGCATAGTAAAA
>DASXTZ010000064.1:0-2202 GCA_036505135.1 Ignavibacteria bacterium | reverse complement strand
ATTCAGCGTGATGAGCTGGATATTCATGATATACCTATTTCCAAAATAACCAACGAATTTTGCGAGTACGTGCAATATATGCAGGTATTGGATATTGATCTTGCAGGCGAATTCATCCTGATGGCAGCAACTCTTATCCAGATAAAAGCCAAGATGATGCTGTATAAACCTGACGACTATATTGAAGAAGAGGAAGACCCGCGCTATGAGCTTGTGAAAAGACTGCTTGAATATAAAAGATTTAAAGATGCTTCACAGGACTTTTCGGTTCTTGAAGACCAGCAGCGCAAAATTTTTTACAGAAATGATTTTGGCGGTGATTATAAAATAGACGAGTCTATTGAAGAGGATTTGAGCATACAAAATTTGACCCTTTATAATCTTATTAAAGCTTATAAATATGCCATTGAAAATCAGCCAAAGGAAGTTATACATAATATAATAAGATTAAACGTTTCAATTGACGAGCAGATTGATTATATAAACAAACTTTGCCAAAAACAGGAATATGTATCATTTTTGGATATGATTGAGAACATGGAACGCTTAAGGATTGTTGTAACATTTATCGCAATACTTGAAATGGCTAAAAACGGCATTATTGGAATAAGAGTTAATAATTCTCTGACAGATTTTCATGTATTTAAGCTTGCCGAAATGCCTGAAGAAGGCATTATAGAAACTTCCCTTAGTTAGTGTTTTTCGCTAAAATTTTTTTTATAAATGTATTTACATAAGCTAAATGCTTTATTATATTTACAGTTATAAAAACTAATCTTATATCCGCTTGCCGCTGAACTAATAGTTAAGCGAAAGCCTCTATATTGTGATGAATTTTGATACCATAAAAAAAATTGTTGAAGTCCTGATTTTTTCATCTGAGAGGCCCCTTTCCCTGAAACAGATGAAGGATATAATCAACGAAGAAAAGGCTGAAACAGGCTTGACTGCAGATATTCGCAATATTGAAAAGGCTGTTAATGAGCTTGCAGAAAAATATTCTTCAGATGAATATGCATTTGTGATAACCCAGATTGCCGGTGCCTACCGTTTTGCTACAAAACGTAATTACGCACCATGGCTGGCTAAACTTAATAAGGAAAAACTCAAACGTAAGCTTTCGCAGTCAGCCCTCGAAACGCTTGCAATTATTTCATACAATCAGCCAATAACAAAATCTGAAATAGAGGCTGTAAGGGGAGTTAATGTCGATTACATTATCGGAGCGCTTCTTGAAAAAGATTTGATCACTATTAAAGGAAGGGCAGAAGTAGTTGGAAGACCTATGTTATATGGCACAACAGATACATTGCTTGAATATTTAGGATTAAATGCAATTGGTGATCTTCCGCCGCTTAAGGCAATTGAAGAAATAATTAAGGCAGGCCCGCCGGAAGGAGTTTCACAGTCAGATATTGATTTTTTTGAAGAAATAAACATGATAAAATCACAGCAAGTTGAAAGGGAGTCAATTGGCGGCGATTTACAATCGCAAAAAGGCTATTCAAATATTCATGAAATGAAACATGAAGCTGAACAGCCCGTGGGCGAAAATTCTGATGGCATGCAGCCTGGTAATGGGTAAAGATTCGCCGGGCAAGCTCATCAGGTTAAATAAATTTATTGCAAACGCGGGAATTTCCGCAAGAAGAAAAGCAGATGAATTAATCTTTACAGGGAGGGTGACAGTAAACATGGAAACCATTACAGAACCGGGCACCAAGATCGATCCTGAAAAGGATGTCGTAAAAGTGGACGGTGAAAAGGTTAAACCACAATCGGAATTCATCTATGTGGTTTTGTTTAAGCCAAGAGGCTATGTAACAACAACACATGATGATAAGAACAGGCCGACCGTTATGGACCTCATCGGTCTGAACACACGATTGTATCCTATCGGACGGCTCGATTACGATACAGACGGTGTACTTCTTTTAACAAATGATGGCGAGTTTGCGAACATGATGATGCATCCGCGCCACAAGGTTTTCAAGACTTATTTTGCAAAGCTTGATAAGCCTATTGAGGATCCTGATATCAGACAGCTTAAGCAGGGCGTCATGATGGACGGTAAGCCTACATCGAGAGCAAAAATAAGGATTATTCCAGGCTCCGGGGAAATGAATATATGGATATCAATTCATGAAGGCAGGAACCGCCAGGTTAGAAGAATGCTTGAAATTCTGGGTTATAAGGTGATAA
>DASXTZ010000063.1:0-10944 GCA_036505135.1 Ignavibacteria bacterium | reverse complement strand
GGATGTATCCTTATGTTCAATAATGCCGGTTATTTCTTTTTCAAATTCCTGTGTTTTGTTTTTTTCTATCAAACCCTGTGCGGCAAGTTTCGCTACAGCGCCGGGAACATCTTTTTTTGTTCTTATTAATGATAATGCTTTATGGAGAATAATCCCCCTATAATGCGCTGTTTGGTAGCTTTCAGCATACTCAAGGCTTATATTTTCATGAACAGGTTTTATAACAATCCTATTGTGAAAATCGCTGGCTGTTATTGCAGGGGCATTTATTATTTCTGTTTTCGTTTGCTTTTCAGCAGCAGAAATTTTTCCCGGCAAGCCGAACTCGTAAATATTTTCGCCCGTCTTATGCTTCTGAAGCCACCCGTCAGAATTAAAAAAGCCTGTTAAATATTTATTTATATCTTTTATATATATATTTCTTTCGGGAGATATTACGTAAAGTCTTTCAGCGGCTCTTGTAAATGCCACATACATCAAATTCAGGTTATCCAGCTTTGTCATAACAAATTCGCTGCTATAATCTTCTTCAAAGTAGCTTTCTTTCAAATCCCTTGAACCTCTGACAAGGTATGCGGAAGATTTATCAAAAGGAGAAGCACTGCTGGAAGCCCAGAAATAATCCATCATCTCAGTATCCCAGTTTGCGTATGGAATAATAACTATCGGGCTTTGAAGGCCTTTAGCTTTGTGAATGGTCATTGCCCTGATTGCATTTTCCTGTTCAGGGACAACAATGCAATAATTTTTGTTATTTTCTTCCCACCATGTTAAAAATGAAGTTACATCCTGGCTGTGGATAGTAATAAACTCCAGTATTACATCAAGGAATCTTGTCAGGTAAAGGTCGGGTTGTTTGTTCAGTTCGAATATCCGTATCAAAGTTTCGGTTAGCTCATATAAACCTAAACGGTATAAATTAGGGTCCAGCTTCTCATCAGAAACGGAGCTAAATAGTTCGCGGGGCATTAATGAAACGAAAAAATTATCTTCTACTGAATGCCTGAAAACTTTTTCGGCCTCTACTTCATCCTGTTTAATAAGAAGTACGTAGTTATAAAGGGCACCTTTTTTGGCAAATCGATTTTTTCTATCAATGATATATTTAAAAAGGCTGGTAAGCAATTTAACTTTGGGGGAGTTTGTTAAGAGCAAGGATTCTTCTGAAACTACATTGTATCCCACTTTAGTAATTAACATGGCGGCTTCACGAATATCGGCAACTCTCCTGGAAAGTACCATTATATCGCGGGCTTTTATGCCTTCTTTTACAAGCTGATTTATTATCTCAACCATACGCTCACCTGCAATTTCAAATGGCGTTTTTTGGTCTGCTTCCGGCTGCTCGATCATTGAGGGCTTTGTGTTGGGGATAAATTCGACCCTTATGTAACCGCCTGTATTATTTTCTTTATACTCTTGCTTAATCTCATTATAAGCTTCGGTTATTATTTCAGAATTTCCAGTATCGGTTTCCTGAGCAAAAGTATCTGAAACTTTTTTGAAAAGGTAATTATTAAACTCAACAATCTCACTTTTACTTCTGTAATTTATTCCGAGATTTTCTTTTTTAATAATATCACTGAATTGCGAAAGGTCAGCTTCAATACCCCTTAACAAGAGCATCATGTTACCGTTTCGCCAGCGATAGATTGATTGCTTTACGTCGCCCACAACCATAGAAAAATTTTGCTCGCTTAACGAATTTAAAATAAGGGGCAGAAGATTATGCCATTGGAACTCTGAAGTATCCTGGAATTCATCAACAAGAAAATTTTTATAATACGACCCAATCATTTCATAAACAAAAGGGCTTGAACCTTCGGTGATTACATTTTTCAGAATATTGTTTAAATCCGAAATCAGGAAAACTTTATTTTCGTCACGGTACAGCTTAATTTTATCTATTATATCTGCAAAGATACCAATCGTATAAATTGTTTTTAAAAGAACTCTTGCCGTCATGTATTTTTTGAGGTTCGTTTCGTGGCAATTTACCATATCACTTAGCAATTTCCCGAGACCTTCATTAACTGCTTTATCAATTATTTTTTTTTTCAAAGAGCCCGGCAAACACCATTCTTCCAATCCCATTGCCGTATCTTTTGCACGTTTTGTTAATTTTTGGATTTTTACATAGTTCTTAGGATTTGCCATTTTTGTTAAATAGCTTGTTACACCTTTATCTTTATGTTTAAAATCCCAGGCATTAAGCCCGTTCGTTTTAATTATTTCGCAAGCCTGCTGAGCCCAGGTTTGCATATTATTTTCAAAATCTTTTTTAATTGAAAATAAAGTTGAACCAAATTCATTTATCTCATCCCTGCTATCAAGTAAATTGCCTGCTTTTTCAAGGTACCGCTCTCTGAATATTTCCTTTGCAAGATTTTTTATATTTCTTTCCAGCTGCCAGCCTTTATCTTCATCTATATTCTGGAAAATATACTCAGTCATGTAGCGGGTAAGCTTTTTATCCTCTCCAATCATATCAAATACTTCGTCAACAACCTTATCAAGGACCATATCTGTTTCAATTTCAATTGTGTAGCCGGGATGAAGCCTGAGGTCTCTTGCAAATGAGCGGACAACTCTCAAAAAAAAGCTGTCAAAAGTTGATACGGAAAAGTAGGAATAGTTGTGCAAAATACGGGTTAGGACATCATTTGAAGCTAATGCAATATCAGCTTTTACGCCTTCATTTGTAAGAATTTTTTTTAGTTCCGGCTCTTTATCCTGTGAAAGCAGGATAAGGCTTTGGATAATACGTGATTTCATCTCTTCTGCAGCCTTATTGGTAAAGGTGACAGCAAGCGTATTTTTATAGCCTTCGGGGTCGGAAAGAACAAGCTTAAGATATTCTTTTACAAGTGTATAAGTTTTTCCGGAGCCCGCAGATGAACGGTATATGAGGAAATTTTTCAATAGCGGAAAGTAAAAATAAACAAAAATAAAATTAAAGGCAGTATCATTGAATAATACATTTAGGAATATTAATTATGTTAGACAGTTCTATAATAATAAAATCTGTTTTATCCGATTTCCATTTTATTAAACGGCCAATCAAGAAAAAAGCAATAAGTGTAGTTACACATGCAGTAATATAAATTTGATGCATTTGACAGCTTATTTTAGCTTTGCAAGGAACGGATGGTATTCACCTTTTAAACCCACAGGTGAAGAGTTTCTAATCTCGTAAACTGCTTCAATAGATGGTTTTGCATCATCAATACAAAATCCTCTGCCTTCAAGGATTTCTTTATAGCTTAAGGTATGCAGGTCCGTAAATCCGCCTGAGAATTCAAATTCTTTGCCGTCCATGGTTATTAACCGGTAGGTATTATTTCCTGCAGGTAAATCGTTTCTATCGAGTGAAAGGAACCATTTGACGTCAGCATTTTCTAACTCCAAAATTCCTCCTGCTTTATCAGGCTGATAATAATGCAAGACATTTGACTTTGCCCTCCCGAAAATCCAGGTTAGCATGTCAAAAAAATGTACCCCGATATTTGTTGCAATGCCGCCGGATTTCTTTACGTCACCCTTCCATGAATAGTGATACCATCTGCCGCGCGGGGTAATGTATGTTAATACAATGCTATATCTCTTAGACTTCTTTTCAGATTCGATTTTCTTTTTAAGCTCAATTATTGAGGGGTGAAGGCGAAGCTGGAGAATCGTAAAAACTCTTTTACCTGTTTCCTGTTCAAGTGATTTAAGTGCGTCGGCATTCCAGGGATTGAGAACTAGAGGTTTTTCGCAAATGGCATTAGCATCAGCGCGGAGAGCAAGCCTTATGTGAGCATCATGCAGGTAGTTTGGCGAACAAATACTTACATAATGAATTCTATACTCTTCGCCCTTCCTGCGTAATTTTTCAACGTGCCTGTCGAATCTTTCATATTCGGTAAAAAATGATGCATCCGGGAAATAGCTGTCAATAATCCCTACTGAGTCGTTCGGGTCAAGCGTAGAAACAAGATTTCCCCTGTTTTCTTTTATGGCCTTCAAATGGCGGGGGGCAACAAACCCCGCAGCACCTATTAATGCAAAATTATTTACCATTTAACTTGTTTATTGTAATGCAATTATAGTAAAAAATAGGGTAGGTTGTAAGTAAATTTTTTTACCTGTCTTTAAGCCTATACACCAGTTTTAATCCTGACCATACTTCATCTATTGCGCAAACTTTAACATCAACAAGACCGTTTTTAAGAGCAATTTCACGAATAATATCTTCTGTTAAATCGGTTGCGATTTTGGAGGATCCTTTTGGCCAGGATATCCATAACATCCCGTCTGGCTTAAGAAGTTTTTTCAGAGAAGGAAATTTCTTCATAAGTTCGTCTTTACTTTTAGTAAAGAAATGTATAAAATCTGATTTACAATTAATTTTGCCGGTAGGAATTACGCCTGAAGGTAAGGGGCCTAAATATTTCAGATAGCCTTCAGGTGCATTTACTATTGCAATAATTAAGCCATTTTTTATTCCAAGCTTTTTTATAAGCGGAGTACCTGAATAACTTTTACCTTTATTCATTTAATTCTTCTAGTTCTCTCCCGTGGAAAAGGCTAAAGGCGCTACTTTTTAACTATTACAATATTACCGGCAGATGTTGTGCATTTAAATAATTCGCCGCCGGAATTGAATTTAGCTTTAAGGTGATTAGTTACCTTATTCTTATTTTCAACCTCTGCAAAATCACAGTTTATTCTTCCCGCTAATGTTCCAATTTCAGCATCGGCATCGAAGTCTGAAGGCAGGTTAGCAGTTATATTTCCACCCATTGTGCTAAGCTCCATGCCGAGATTTTTCCCTGAATAATCAACGTTAATATTTCCGCCGGCAGTAGAGGCGTCTACTTTTCCGTTTGAACCGGTTAAGGTAACGTGCCCGCCCATTGTGGAAACATTGACATTGCCTTCAAATGATTCAACTGTAATATTCCCTCCGGCCGTTGAAGCATCTATGTTCCCCATATTCTTATCAATGATAACATTTCCACCGGAAGTATAAGCTTCAACGTTGCCATTTATATTATCTGCAATTATATTTCCGCCTGAGGTATTTGCCTCCACCTTCCCGTTAAGATCGTTAACTTTTAGGTTTCCACCGCTTGAAAATAATCTTGCATTATAACTGACAGGAACGATTACTTCGACCTTAATATTAAGATTTTTGAAATTTTTGGTACCCTTCTTAGTTGCTTCAACCTTAACTCCCGTTTCAGTATTTTCGGCATTGAAAATTACTTTGTCTTCAGCTTCATCATTCCCATAAACTTTAATATTAACTTCGCTGTTAGGCCATGTTGAAACGGTAATATTACCCGCAATCAAAGTTACAAGCAGCTCTTTACCGGATTCGGTTTGCAGGGTTTTTTCAAATAAAAGCCGTGTATCATTAGACACAGCGTTTTGAATTAAGAACGCTATAATTGTCAAAATTAATGTAAATTTCATAGTTTTTTTATAATTTAATAAACTTCTTAATAATATGATGAAACGTTATCTGATTTGGTTTAAATTAATTTATAATGGTAAGAGCTTTAACCGGGTAAAATAAGGCAAACCCGCAGTTTTCAGGCCGCGGGTTCACCATGGGGGGGTATATTACTAAATGAAGCTGTTACAAACTTTTCAATAAAACAAACACTACATATAAAAACACAACTGCGAGTATCCCTACTGTAAACAATGTTATTATAATTGACGTAATCATATTGCTTTTGAATCTATCAATTAGCCTGGAAAAGAAATCCTCCGATGAATGGCTTCTTGATGCTGTATTGACTATATCTCTCAGGTCCATTTTATTTTCCTATATTATTTCTACTTCATTGCTGACAATAACAGTACCGTCTTTTTTCAGGCAGCTGACCTTGTATTTACCCTTATCTTTGAACTCAACGTCGTCAAAGTGGATATAATCCCAGCTTGGCTGAACTGTAAACGGCTGCGTATCGACAACTTTTCCGGAGCTTGCATCAGATATGTTAATATCAACTGAGCTTTCACCGATTGGATTTTGCAGCTTAACCATAACCGTAATTTTACCCGGCTTAAATTTGGTCCCTTCACCGATTTCCTTAGTAACATACCTTTCACAGAAATAAAGTCTATCGCCGGATAGCTTTTCTGTTATTTGCTGCACCTGTTTTATTCTGTTGCAGCCTGAAACAGCTATCATGGCTGTAAAAAACAAAACAAGAAATTTTAATTGCCTCATTGTTTTTCTCCTTAGATTATTGAATAATTACCAGTTCAGAGGTATTGGCGGCATTATATTTTATGTTTAGCTTATCGCCAACCCTCGGAATTGCAATCTTTGATACAGGTGTTTCTGTTTCTACCTGAAATGCCGGGCCAAATTGCGGTGTAACATTAAGCTTCATTTTTAAAACAGGATTAAAATTTACAAGAGCTCCTGTATCAGCAATGCTCAAAACCTCGGCTGTTGCGGGAAGACCAGTTGTTGTAACATTGTTATAGTCCGCATATTTTTTTGCCATATCCAGACTGTTGTTAATCTTGTTAAGGTTCTCTTGTCCAACAAATGCTTTTGTGAAAAAGCCTGTTAACCCTGAATTGATTGTTTTATCTGCTTTATCAATTGCTTTTTTAGGGTCATCTGTGTTTTTTTTTCCAAATCCAAACATTGTAGTTTGTCCTTTCTGATTAGTTGTTGTTAGTAAATTAATTCTTCAAAGAAATTCCTGCTAATAATTGTATGTTTTAAATCCAGCAATTCGGGATTAGATTTTCTTATTTCTTCCAGTAGCCGGGTTCTGGTCAATGATTTCAATTTATTTTCTCTCATTTCTGCCGATCTGATATTTTTCCTGAATTCAAGATGTATAATCTTCCAGCTCTGTCCATTTAATCCGATTTTGTTCAATTCTTTAATACCGGATAACTTCATTCTTCCGATAACCAATCGCTTATTCTTTAATAGTTTTACAAAGATAATATATTCATTCATAAATAAGTTAGTTTCGTCTTTTTTTCCTTAAGGGGTACAAAATATCAGTTATTTTACAAGGACCATTTTTTTAACACTTATGAAATTTCCCGATTGCATCATATAGAAATATGTCCCCGAAGATAAACTGTTGCCGCTGTAATTTACCTTATATGTTCCTGCACTCAGATATTCATTAACAATGGTTGATATTTCTCCCCCGGTTACATCAGTTATAGATAACTTTACGTTACTGCCTTCGGGTAAGCTGAAATAAATATTCGTTTCAGGATTGAAAGGATTGGGATAATTTTGTCCCAAGTAAAATCTTTTAGGTATTTCAACCGAGGTTTGTTCAACGCCGGTAAACACCTCATCATTTGTCAAGCTTGTTACAATCATGATATCATTAACGCCCAAAGGAGAGTTTGGATCAACAGCCGGGCTGTAGGTATTCAGAGCGCTATAGGATATCTCTCCCTTGCTTACATTTTTTAAATTCAAGAGCAGTGCCGTTATTATTATTAATATTTTTATGTACTTCATTTTAATTCAAATTGCTTAAAAGTCAATATAGTCTGGCAGTTAACCTGCCAGACTATCAGACTGTTTAAGGATTTACTTAATTAACAACATTTTTTTCACATCAACAAAATTATCTGTCTCAAGCTTGTACAGATAAACTCCTGAAGCAAAATTCGAAGCATTGAAGTTAATATCATATGTACCGGCCTGTTTCTGTTCATTCACAAGTGTTGCAACAACTTCCCCTAAAATATTATAAACGGTCAATTTTACAAATGCTGCTTTCGGCAAACCGAAGCTTATAGAAGTGCCCGGATTAAACGGATTGGGATAATTTTGAGAAAGTGAATATTCTGCAGGAATGCCTGTTTGCTGAATCCCTACAGTCGTATTGCAAAGTCTTGAAGCATAAGTGCCTGTGGGTGAAGTGCCCCATATTCCAAGACAGTCATCACCGCCGCCGTTTATATAACCGGCTCTATTGGTAGAATACATTGAATCAACCAATAAATTGCTTATTACCCGCGGTGTTGACCATGATGCACCTCCCCAGCTTGTATAAAATGCCGAAGGAGCAGTGGGATTATCCTGCACATAACACGCTTTAAAGAGGTTACTTCCGTTTCTAATCGCTGTAATGTCACATCTCCTTGCTCTATCTCCGCTTATATCTATGTAATCGTTTGTCCATCCACCAAGAGTAGTACCGCCGTTTGTTGTCCTATAATAATACGGGTCCCAATCTGTTCCTGAAAACTGCCTTACAATGCTTATCATTCCGAACCTGTTATTAGCGCCGCCATTAAATGCTATTCTTGCTCCAAAATTATAGTTAGGCTCTGCAATTGTAATATTACCTCCATACGTAAAATAATTATTTAACCACGCAATCCATAACTGGTTATATCCGGCTGTTGGATTGCTGTAGACTGCAAAAACCCTGTTGGCACCTGTTCCGCCGTCATCTCTGTAATATCCAATATCTCCATACAGGTAATAGTTACCGGTTGTGCAAGCGCTGCAGTACCAATAAAAACCGGCTGCTCCGCTTGGCTGGGTATAATCTATGGAAGGTGAACCCCCAAAAGGTGAGGTTGATATCATATATTTTTGCTTTAAAAAATGATTATTTGTGTTGTGTAATGAATCCATCGAGCATAAAACCATTACATAAGCATTGGATGTAAAATTAGAAGCATCGCTGACGATTCTTGGATTATAGAAATTATTTCCTGCAACATTTCCCGGGAAATTTAATATAGATGCATATGCCGGTCCCCCGCCCAAGTTCACTCTGAAAAACATTACCTTTTTCCTGTTGCCGTCACTTAGATCTGTTAATCCGCCTACTCCAAACATCCATACATTTACGCCGTCATAAACGATTTCAACATCAAGCTCATCAGCTCTGAAATCATGATTGAACGCCAGCCATAATGCGCCCCAGTAAGACCATGAAACGCCATTGTTGGTAGAACGATAAAATTTAACTGTATCTGCTCCACCCGGGCCCCAATCTGTTGTTACTACCCATACATTACCTGCGTTTGGATTGCCAACCGGAACGGTTGCTACCGCATTTGACCATACGTCCCTGTTATGGACCTGGGAAACCTGGTAGTCTCCCTCAGAGGGAGGTTGGTTAACAATTTCAAAATGCATCCTTGGATCACATGGCGGATATACCGGCGTGTGACCGCGCAGCTGGTCAAGCTGGGCTTGTATTTGGGTAGCAGCCATGGTATTGTTAGAGCTTCTTGCTGCCTCAAGCTGCTGTTCAAGATTTTTTTCCGCCTCGCTCATTTCTGGTACCGAAGGCGGAGTTGTTGAAAACATTGGATTACTTATATCTCCCTTTGGGTTCAACGAATAATAGGTTGGAACAGGAGGATTGGGTTTATCCTGTGAAACTGCATTTGCTGCCATCGCAGCAAATATGACAAGAAAGATTAAAAAGTTTTTCATTTTGTTCTCCATTTAATTTGATTTTTTATTTTGCGCGCTTTTAAAATTGATACAAAGATATTTGTACGCCAGGTGGTAACCAAAGAAATAATATTACTTTTGTTTTAATGTATCGTAAAGATGTTTTACGGAACACTTTGATTGCAAGATAATAAATACTATAATATCAAAAGTTTACACGTGGAAGGATTTAATCTTTTGTTTCCTTAATTTTCTTATGGAATAAAATTTTAATATGTTTTACATCCATTTTAAAAGTTTATTAATTTTGCCTTAAAAAGTTTATAAAAAGAGCAAAATTTAAAAAATTTTTATGGAATATTCTGATTTATTTGTTGTTAAAACAGCGTATTTTAAAGGTTATTTTGGCTTATAATTGATTTTAATTTTGAATTTCAAACGCTTAATTTGCATGTATGATAAAAAGTAATTTAATTTCGCTTTTAAAAACTTTTTCATCGCAGGAATTCCGTGAGTTTGGCGAATTTGTAGAATCTCCGTTTTTTAATAAAAATGCAAAGGTTACGACACTTTATAATACTATAAAGAAAACTTACCCTAATCTGGATTCAAGCAACCTGGAAAAGGAAAAAGTTTTTAAAAAAGTATACCCCGGCGAAACATTCAGAGACAGCTCATTAAGGCTTCTGATGTTCTATTTATATGAATGCGCAAAACAGTATATACAGGTAAATCGTTTAAAAAATGATAAGCTTCATTCAAATATCTATTTGGCCAAGGATTTAATTGATAAAAATTTACTGAAAGAAGCGGAAAAAACATTAAAAGAAAATTATGATATATTAGACAAAATTAAGCTTAAAAATGAAACTTACTTTTGGTATAAATATTTAAGCGATATAGAAATGTTTTCGCTTCAGGAAAGACAATTTCCCGGACGTTATGAAAAATATATTACGGGGAAAATGCTGGAAGATCTGCACAAAAATTTGACAGACGATTACTTATTAAGAACTTTGAGGCGGTATACTATAGTATTAAATACAAACGAGTTGTATAAGACTAATTTTAATTTACAGTTTTATAAAAATATTATTGATACATTCGATAAGGACTATTATAAAGATGCTCCGTTAATTGAAATGTATTATTATGCAAGTAAGATACTTGAATGTCCTTCCGAAGAGGCGAATTTTTACAGATTAAAAGAGCTTGTCCTTAAAGAAGAAGTAAATATCGATAGAGACGCTTTGCTTGACCTTTATATAAATCTTGAAAATTATTGTGTTCGCAGAGGAAGGGAGGGGAAAAGAAAATTTGACCGTGAACTGTTTGAAATATACAGGCTGGAAATTGAAAAGAAGCTATACCATCAGGACAAATATATGCCTTATCCTTTTTATAAAAGCGTAATTACAACGGCTCAAATGATACATGAGTTTGAATGGGCTGAAAAATTTATTGAGGAATATAAACATGAAATCCTGCCGGATTACCGTGATTCTGTTTATTATCACTGCTACGCAAGAATCGAG
>DASXTZ010000062.1:0-1717 GCA_036505135.1 Ignavibacteria bacterium | reverse complement strand
ATCTCATCCATTTCGGCAAGGTTAGATTCAGTTATCATTTTTCCACGCTTGTTAATTTCGTTTTCAATATATTTAAAACGCTTGATATATTTCTCAATTGTCGTGCGCAATGCATTTTCAGGGTTTATCTCAAAGAACCGTGCATAATTTACAATTGCAAATAAAATATCACCCAATTCCTTTTCAAGTTCTTTTTTATCTTCTTCATTAATCTTTCCTTGTTTATCCTTCTTGTTTTCTGCAAGATTTTTAAACTCTTCAAGCTCTTCTTCTACTTTTTTGTAAGAGTCAAGACTGTTATCCCAATCGAATCCTACCTTTGAAGATTTTTCCTGTATTCTGTACGCGCGGTTTAAAGAAGGCAGTTCTTTTGGTACGCCGTCAAGGACTGATTTTTTGCCTGACTTTTGGCCTTCCTTCAGCTTAATGTGTTCCCAGTTTCTAAGAACTTCTTTTGTGCCGCTTACCTCGGTTTCTCCAAAAACATGAGGATGCCTGCTTATCAATTTTTGATTAATTGAGTCAATAACATCTTTTAAGTCAAAATTGCCATTTCCTTCGGCTATGACAGCATTAAAAGCAACATGAAGGAGCAAATCGCCCAGCTCTTTCTTCAGCTCCACGTAATCATTTAAGTCGATAGCTTCAAGTGTTTCGTAAGTTTCTTCCAAAAGTAAATGACGGATCGAATCATGTGTCTGCTCTCTGTCCCACGGGCATTCATTCCTGAGCCGCTTAACAATAGTAACAAATTCGTCGAACTCTTTTACTGGATTTTCTGGCTTTAGCGTATACAATGATTATTATTATTTACAAACTGCAAAAATAAGCAAATAGTTTATTATTTGTAAGGCTAAATGGTAAGATCGTCAAATTTGGTAGTTGGGTATTTTATCATCCTTGAGCGCAGCGAAGGATCTCATAAGAGTTAAATATTGGCTTTCTCTCATGGGATTCTTCACTTCGTTCAGAATGACAAAAGAATGATTTTTGAAAATATCCCACTACCAAATTTTGGAAATAAAAAAGCCCGGGATAGAATACCGGGCTTTACATTAAAGTTTTTAAAAATTATTTATGGAATTGTCCAATGCTGCAGTTTTTGATCAGCTCCTGCAGCCTGATAAACTGTAATATTAATGGGTCTTAGTCTCAGTCTAACCAGGCCTGATGGATTTGTTACAGGGTCAGCATCCCCTATGAAGTAATCAACATATACAGTACCTAAATAGGAAGTTGCTAAATAAATGTCTCCTGTAACCTCTGCTCTATAACAATTAATATTATTATTACCCCAGCCAAATGTCTGAAAAGCAGTATCAGCTGCAACCTTACTCTTGATGGTAACTGTTCCGCCAGGTATAATGGTAATCGGAACATTACTTGCGATTGTCCACTGCGTCCCTTGTGAAACGGTAAAATCAGCAATTAAATTCCATGTTGGCGTCGCTGAAGGATCTATTAATTGAATTATTCCATACTGGTAGAACTTACCGGCATTATATCTGACATAGAAAGTATCTATGGCTTGTGGACCGCCTATTGAATCCTGTGTTACAGTCCTTACCTGGAATGCATTTGCCGAATCGTAAAAAGTGCCCTGAGTGAGATAAGTATGAGTTGATTTATACCGCGTTGGTGTAATTGTCCCGTTGGTTTGAATACTATCAATGTTGAAAGTATAAACGGCCCCCACTTTCATATTAATATTTGGTGT
>DASXTZ010000061.1:0-3811 GCA_036505135.1 Ignavibacteria bacterium | reverse complement strand
CATCAAGGCTGTAATAAGGTGAGGAATTCAAAGAGGATTTAATTGTAATAGTTTGCCCCGCAGCATTGGTATATTCAAAACCTTCGCCCCTGTTGGAGACGGAAGCATCTATTGCCCCGGTTGATACCCGCACTACACCGTTTTTAATTCCGCCGAACCACAAGCCGCCGTCAAATAAATGCTCTATTCCCGAGCCTCTGGGGTATTCACATGAGGGCTGCCCCGGCCATAGTGTGAAACCATGACCTATGGTACCGAAATTGGTTATTGTTAACCCAATGTTCCCAACGTTTGTGAATTTTGTGACATCGTCATCTGCAAAGGATAAAGAAGCAGATAATAGTGTAACTATTACAGTTAAGGAAAATAAATATTTAATAAACTTAAATGAAGAATTAGTAAAAAAACTCATTCAGTACTCGCAAATTTTTTAGTCAGATAAACCGGAGAGTGGTAATTTTCCTCCAAAATTACCTATTTGTAAAATAGGTAAAGTCCCCCTCAAAATCAATTCTTATTTTATTGTTTTGAAAAGTATAAAAATGAATTTCTGTCTGATTTTTAAGTTAAAGTAAGGTTAAAAATGTATTAAATGTTATTTTAAAAGAAGATATTTACCCAGGATTTGTTAACGAATCTTCACGGCATTTAAAACATACTTTCCCAAAAAATCAAATTCCAGATTCACCTTATCGTTAACTTTATGATTTTTGAAAATTGTGTGGTTAATAGTAAACGGTATTATCGCAACTTTTATCTCAAAGAAATTTCCTTGCGGCTTTTTTATATCTGCTACAGTCAGGCTTACTCCATCAACTGCTATTGAACCCACCTGGATTACAAACTTATGATGTTTTTTAGGTATTTTTATCCAGTATACCCAATTGTCGGATTTCTCGTCACGTGTGCCGGAGCTGATTCGTTTTATTTTAGTGATTACCCCCGTATCATCTACATGTCCAAAAACAAAATGCCCGCCAAGCTTATCTCCAATGCTTAATGAAGGCTCAAGGTTTACTTCATCGCTGGTATTCAACAATCCAATATTGGTTTTCTTCAATGTTTCATGCATAGATGTAAACTCAAACTCATTTTTTGATTTTGTCTCCACCGTATGACAAACTCCGTTAATTGAAATGCTGTTTGAAATTCCCAGCTGTTTTGCAATTGATCTGCATTTAACTCTGAATTTATAACCTTCGTTTATTTTTGTCTTCTTTGTTATTGTTCCTATTTCCTGAACTATTCCTGTGAACATATATTAAAATTCCTTTTTATTGAATCCCCTCATACCCGGTTCCCTCGCCTTTGGGGAGGGTTAGGGTGGGCATTTAATATTCCTTTAGTTGAAATTTAAACAAAACATCGTTTCCTATCTTTTCAACCGATCTGATATTTTTTGAAAAATCAAAATCGTTTTTGAATATCTGGATCCCATCGCCGAATACTTTTGGTGAAACAAATATCATTATTTCATCAACCATATCTTGTTTTAAAAAATGCGAATAAGTTTCAGACCCTCCTTCAACCATTATACTGGAGATGCCAAGCTTACCAATCTGCTTTAAGGCATCATGTAAATCTATAATTGCGTTTTTGGTTTTACATTCAATTATCTTAACAAAATTTTTTTCAAGCAGTACAGCTTTTCTTTTGTTTTTTATCTTTCCTGTAAGAACAATTGTTTTATTCGATTCTGAATCTGTAAACAGCTTATAATTTGTCTTTAGACTTAAATTTGCATCTATGACTATTCTAAAAGGATTTCTTCCTTTTACATGCCTTACCGTTAACTCAGGGTCATCGTATTTAACGGTTTTTCTTCCCACCAGCACTGCATCATATTCGCTTCTCATTTTATGAACAAGCTCGCGTGATTCCAGTGAGGTTATCCACTTTGATTCATAGTTCTCGCGCGCTATCTTGCCATCCATTGTCTGGGCAGCCTTTAAAGTTATATGTGGAAGACCTGTGGTAATGTATTTCAAAAAAAATTTATTCAGCGCTTTGCATTCCTTCTCAAGCACACCCAATGTTACTTCTTTGCCGCTTCTTTTTAGCTTTTTTATGCTTCTTCCTGAGACTAGGGGATTTGGATCTTTAATGCCAATTACAACTTTCGAAAACTTATTCTCAATAATTTTATCAACACAGGGTGGAGTATTGCCATAATGCGAGCATGGTTCAAGATTCACATAAATTGATGAGCCTTTCAGGTTAATTCCTTTGGTTAATGCTGCATCGATTGCATTGGCTTCAGCATGAGGCATTCCAAACTTCTTGTGATAATCTTCTGCAATTATTTTGCTGTCCTTTACAATTACGCATCCTACCAAAGGATTGGGTGATACATAGCCTGCTCCTTGTTTTGCAAGGTTTATGCATCTAAGCATCAGATATTCATCACGAGTCATTATATCACAACAAGTTTATTGAACATTACAGGGTCATCAAGATATTCTTTTATTATTTTCAGGCTGTCAACCTGGTTAGGCCAATGAATTAAATCACATGCTTCGTCAAAAGTTGCCCACTTGTATTCAGTATGCTCGGTCGATATTTTAACATCTGACTTATCAACTATTGTAAGAAAAACAGGTGACATGCATATCTTATCTGAAATTGCAAGATAGAAGGTATTGATTTTAGGAATGCTGTAAATTTTTTGAGGTATAAGCCCGGTCTCTTCCTGCAGCTCTCTAATAAGAGAATCTTTTGTGTGTTCATGAGATTCAATTGTGCCCGTTATCATCTGCCATATGCCCGGATAAATTTTAGCATTTTCGGAACGTTTCAAAAGAAGGAATTTAAACCCTTCCTCGCTTCGGTGGCAAACATGCAGTTCGATATAGTTGGTAACAATTTGCGGCATAAAAATATAAAAATAAGTGAAAATGGTATTAGTTGTTAGTCGAATTGAAGCACATATAACGTTTATATAAAACAATGTCCGCTAAAAAGCGGACATTGTTTTACGAACTCAACAAACTTAATGAACTTATGAACTTACTTAACCACCATCATTTTCTTTGAGTCGGTGAATTCATTTGTTTGAATCCGGTAAATATAAACGCCGCTTGGAAGCTGAGATGCATCAAATGAAACATCGTATCTTCCCCTGTGAAACATAATATTATCAACTATAACTGCAGCTTCACGCCCGATTATATCATACACGGAAATTTTCACATTAGTCAGATTTGCTATATCGAAAGTAATAATGGTTGATGGATTGAATGGATTCGGATAGTTCTGGTATAACGAAAAGCTTTCGGGATAAATGTTCTGGTTATTAGATATTCCTGTATTGACCCAGTTATTATATAAGACCTGTAATGAATCAATAGGGTCTACGTAAGGTGGCTGAGATGGTGTATTTTGCACATTTAAATCAAGCCAGTATGGTCCGCCTGGAGGGTCGGTCGTTCTTGCAACTCTTATGAAAGCTGAAATTGATGAAGTTCCCCTGCTTAAACATCTGGTATCTGCTCCCGGAACTTTTGCTCCTTGTAAAGCAGCCATCAGCTTATCTGCAAATGTTCCCTGAGTGTTTGTAAACCTTGCAAACATTGAGTCAAGTATCTGTTGTCCTAATAAAATATTCCCTTGAACAGTGAAAGTTGTTCCTAATACATGGTTTTTATAATCATTGCAGTTTACTCCTGTATACCCCGCTCTTCTAACAGTTGAACCGACAAAATCAGTTATGCCGTATTGCCTTATGGTTGGATTATTTTGGGCATCGTGAGCGACGAGCGAATCAATAATTTGCTGTGGTGATAGTCCCATGTTCATTAAATTCCGGGCATAG
>DASXTZ010000060.1:0-2177 GCA_036505135.1 Ignavibacteria bacterium | reverse complement strand
AAAAAAATAAGTTATGTGACTGGATACAGCAGGGTCCAAACTGGGCATTATTTAATACTTTTCCTAGGGACTCAAAAGCTGTAATGTATGGAACTTACAAAATAACTTTAAAAGACAAGAATGAAACCGAATTATATAACGCAATCTATAATGCTGATCGGCGAAGTATTAAAAAATCAATAAATAATAATGTAGTAATAAAAAAAGGTGTTGATTGTCTGAATGATTGCTTAACAATTATCAATGGAACTGCTATAGAAGCTGATCTGCAATTGTTGACGTTAACTGAAATTAATCTATTATTGCTTTACCTGAAAGATAATTTAAAGATTTATGTATCATATAAAGATAATGTACCACAGACTGCATCAATATTTCTAGGTAATATCTATAGCACTTTTGCGTATTACGCAGGAAGTACAAATAGAGCATTTCGCGGTTCAAATGTTTATTTATATTGGAAAGCGATCGTAGATGCAAAGAATAATAATTGCGATTATTTCGACTTTGTGGGAGCACGAATAAACCCCGATCCAGGTTCAAAGATTGAAAGAATTCAGCGTTTCAAAGAGCATTTCGGTAGTGAACTGGTCAAGGGTTATCTATGGAAAATGAACATTTCTGTTATTAAATATCATATATACTCGGCTTTAATACGGTTGTGGTTTTTTTTGAAGAGAAAAAAGTATGATGGAGATATAATAGACCAGGAAATAAAAAGATTGGAATTATGAATACTGATTGGTCTGAATACTATGACAAATTCGTTAAAAAAAATAAGGGAGATCTGAATGATTTATATTATACCAGTAGTATTGAACATAATGAAAATATAAATAAAATTTTTAAAATACTTAGCGATGATCCTGATGCAATAATTTTAGATGCAGGCTGTGGGGTCGGGAATTTCATAATTCCTTTATCTTACAAATGTAAATTTGTATACGGTATTGATATTTCAAAAGAGAGCATAAAGCTATGCAATGAGAGAATCATGGAAAAAAAAATAAAAAATGTTGTATTAAAAGTTTCTTCTGTTTTAAAAATACCACTTGAGAGCCATTGCATTGATAAAATTTTATGTTTAAGTGTATTTCACTATCTCGATTATCATCAAATTGAATTGGTCATTAAAGAATTCAAAAGAATACTTAAGAAAGATGGAATCCTTATTGTTAATTTTTTGAATGGTGGCTCACCGCATGGTCTCTCAACTAAATTTTTAAGATTTATCAGACAAATTATAAAAGGGAAAAAAAATTATCCATCCACAAATATACCTTTAAAAAAGCTTACGGAAATTATTGAAAAGGAAAATGGGACCACAGAGATTATTCACTCTGCATATTTTTATCCAATATTATTTCCTGATACTATAATTCGTCTTATCAATAATAGATTTTATTATGAAAGATTCTTACCTGAGTTTTTAAAGAGATATGGTTTGAGCATTACATTGAATGTTCGTTTTCAAAAAACAGTTAAAAATTATAATCATACTTAACATATTTGAAAAAAATAATTCTAACCATTGATTACGAGCTTTTTTTAGGAAAACAAACTGGTACGGTTGAAAAATGCATGATTGAACCAACTTATAAACTGGCAGAGATCTTAGATATTAATAATTCGAAAATGACTGTTTTCTGGGATATTCTTCATTATTACCGTTTGACTGAACTTGAGAATGATTATCCTGAAATTAAAAATGATAGAAAATTAATTGATGAACAAATATGGTTTTTACTTTCAAAAGGTCATGATGTACAGCTTCACTTACATCCGCATTGGTTAGATGCCCAATATAAAGACGGCGAATGGAAGTTTAAATATCATCGTTTTAATCTTCATGCATTGTCGGAAGAGGATAATCCTGAAAAAATTGATACAATAACAGGCTGCATAACAATTTCGAAACAATTGATGGAGAAAGAAATTAGAAAATATTCACCCGGATATAATGTTTCCTCATATCGTGCCGGTGGATATCTGATTGAACCATTTGAAAAATTAAAGAAAGCATTCGAGCACAATAATATATATGTGGATTCAAGTGTATTGCCCGGTATGTTTAATGATAATCTTATTAACAAATATGATTTCAGGAATTATCCTGATAATAATTATTATCGTTTTAATAAATCACCTTCAGAA
Organism: Ignavibacteria bacterium; assembly: GCA_036505135.1. GTDB lineage: Bacteria > Bacteroidota > Ignavibacteria > Tepidaquicellales > OLB5 > DASXTZ01. Next base: position 23 of record DASXTZ010000060.1, on the reverse strand, counting down.
ATTTTCATTCAAGGTAATTTTAC
>DASXTZ010000059.1:0-8483 GCA_036505135.1 Ignavibacteria bacterium | reverse complement strand
ATCTAAAGCAGCATTTTGAAAGGGAAAAAGATTTCAGCTGGGAAATATGGAGGCTTTTAAGCCTTGAAAGCATTATCAAAGTATATAAGCCCGGATCTTCCAATAATTAATCATGTTCATTTTATTAAATATATTGTAAATTAAAGAGTAAAAACAGATAATATTTGAAGCTTTTTAAATTTGTTATAGAGTCATATGTTTTCAAGAGGATTATTATAATCACAGTACTTTTTTTTATTCTTATATTTTTTGGTATTAATAAACTTTTCGATTCGGTCTGGAACAACTTTTCATCTGTACCTTTGCTTGTTCTTAATAATGTTTACAAGCCCCCAAAAAATTATGATAATTTAAAAAGACTTAATGTAAAGCTTACTGACGATAATAAATTTGCTATTGAGTCAAATAAAATATTCAGAATTGCCGGAAAACAAAAAAATTACGATTACTTTGACACAACAGAAATTAAATACCCCGATCAGCCTTATGAGCTGACAAATAAAATTTTCTTGGAGTTTGCTGATTCCCCGCACTCTGATTCTATGTTACTCGTGGTACAAAATTCTGCTGGAAAAGACTTTTATTGGAAGCAAATATTTCTCAGTACTGTAATAATCGAAAAACTTAACAGATTCAGTGACGACCCTTTTGAATTCAGAATAAATGAAAATACTCTCGTAGAACAGCCCTTGTTGGATAACAATGATACTTTGATATACAAAGCGCTTAATTACTTTGAAACAAATAAAGAAAAACTCAAGCTGGGCGATTGCGGGGTGAACGTTTCAACATTTCGTGATATATGTAAAAAATTCAGTTTACCATGCAGGCCCGTTGGTCTTCAGGGCGGAGATGCCGGTCAGGAAAGCAACTTTTCGGACTTGGGTTATCCTAGCCATGCTATATGTGAAGTGTATTCGAGTAAACACAAAAAATGGTATGTCATAGATCCAACTTATGGCTTCAGATTCAGGAATAAAGGTTCAGATGATTATCTTAATGCGGTAGAAATTTGTAACATGATTTTCTTTCAGAGAGAAAAATTTATTGTTCAGGATTCAATACTTTCTACTAAAAGGACAACTTTAGGAAGAGATTATTTTAAATATTACGAAAATGTTTACTTTTCGCCGGAACAGCGGACTAGAAAACCAATAATGAAGTTCTTTCAGATATTTTTCAGTAAATTTAATTTCGATGCTTACCATTACACCAACCTGCTGGTCCCTTTGAATAATGGTTTTTATTATGTTGGAGCAAAGTCATTTGTTTATCTTCTTTTATTTATCATATATTTTAATATAGCGTTAGCCGTAATAACTCGCAGGCTTTTTTCTGCTAAGAAACCAAAACATTTTATAAATGACGGAAAATATTTTTACAAGGAAAAACAAGAACAAGAAGCGTGACGTAATTGTTTTTGGAGCTCACCCGGACGATTTTGAAGTTGGATGCTCGGGAACAATTTTAAAATACCTTAAAGACATTAATCTGCGATTATACGTAATGTCAGATAGATATGAAGACGGGAAGCTTAGAAATCTGAAAGAAAAAGACAGGGCTGTTAAAATTCTTGGTATTGAAAAAATTCCATTTACAATATATGACATCCCGACAAGAGTATTTCATGATTACAAATCTAAGATAAGAAATATATTATATGAGATTGCAACCAAAACAAATGTTGATGTAGTATTCACACCCCCTATTCACGATATACATCAGGATCATATTGTCCTTGCTGAAGAAGTAATAAGATTATTCAGGGAAAAAACAATATTTGGTTATGAAGTAATAAGAAGCGGTTACGATTTTATGCCCCAAATGCATGTAACATTGTCTGAAGAAATTGTTGAAAAGAAAATAAAAGCGTCACAATGCTACAAGTCACAATGGTCAACAACAAAAAGCGGCGGATATTATTTTGCTAAGGATGTAATGAAAGGCTTGATGAGAGCCCGCGGCGCGCAATTTGGATTTGAGTATGCTGAAGCTTTTGAAGTTTACCAAATGAAACTATAAACCTAATTATCTTTTTATGCAGAAAATATTAGCAATAGGGCCGCATCCAGATGATATAGAATTGGGCTGCTTCGGTACAATGGCACGCTTGACTGATGAAGGCAGCCAGGTTCATTTTTTAGTCTTAACGAAAGGTGAGGGCGGAGCTATAAATGATGACAGAGTGGAAGAAGCAAAAGAATCGGCCAGTTTAATCAAAGCAACTATTTACATTGAAAGCCTCCCGGATAGATTTATCGGCGATGGTTGGGAAACTATTTCAATCATTGAAAAGTACGTAGAGAAAATTAAACCTGACCAAGTTTACATTCCAACTGCTTCAGATACTCACCAAGACCACAGAGCCGCCTTTAACGCAAGTATGGTAGCTTGCAGGCCGGTTAAAGAAATTTATGCTTACGAAACACCAAGCACATCAAGAAATTTTATTCCGAATATTTTTGTAGACATAACAAAATATATTGATCTGAAGCTACAGGCAATTAAAATCCATCTCTCACAGGGCGGAAAAGGATACATGGCGGATAGAGCTATAAAAGGCCTCGCAGAATACAGGGCTTTTGACAATTTCCTGAATGATAGATATGTTGAGGGATTCGAAGCGATAAAAGTAGTAAAGTAACCCATGATTTGCACTGTTCACCAACCTAATTATTTACCATATCTTGGTTTTTTTGAAAAAGCTTATAGAAGTGATGTATTTATTTTGTATGATACGACCCAGTTTAAAAAAAATGACTGGCAAAACAGGAATAAAATTTGTACTCCTAAGGGCTGGGAGTGGATAACTGTTCCTGTTGTTCATGAATTTGGCCTTAAAATAATGGAAACTAAAATTAACAATCCTCAGAATGCTTTAACTAAAAACTGGCGGACTATTCAAACAATATATGGCAGGGCTCCTTATTTCAGGATGTATTCTTCAATACTAGAAGAAATATATTCTACCAAATATGAAAAAATAAATGAGCTTAATTGCTCACTAATTACAACTATTGCTGTATTTTTAGGCTTAAAAACAAAATTTGTAAGAAGCTCTGAGCTGCCTGCCATAGAATCAAAAAGTACTCAGGCCCTTATAGATCTTTGTAAACTGGTAAATGCCGATACGTATATATCGGGATCAGAGGGTATTAACTATATTGATATGGATTTATGGAATTCTTCAGGCTTGAAATTATTATTCCAGAAATACGAACACCCTGTTTATAAGCAATTTAATAACCCTGTATTCCAATCACATATGAACGTGCTTGACCTGTTGTTTAATTCTGGTAATGAGAGTCTGGGGATAATGCTAAAAATAAGATAATTAAACCAATCTTGCTTTAAGCAAACCCTTTGCAAAATCGACCTTATAACCCAGGCTGTTGAATTTTTTCTCAAGGTCTTCTTTAGTAAATTCATTCCCATCGTGAACTTCTAAAATATAATTTTTTACCGAACGAATTGAACTATCGCTTGAGTTCAGAAATATTTGATATTCACTTCCTTCGCAATCAATTTTAGCAAACTTGAAATTTTTAACGCCCGTTAGTTCAAAAATATCATCGAAAGCCCTGCATTCAACTTTAATTCTTTCATAAAGTCCCTCACTAAAACCCCTGTTTATAAGTGTATTGCATCCTGCCCATTCGAATGCATAAAAATCTGCTGTCCCGTTGGAATCGCTTATGGCAAGCTGGTATGGTTTAATATTGGTTATATTATTTCTTTCTATATTTTCAGTTAGTCTTTTAAAAGTATTCGGAAAGGGTTCAAACGAATAAATGTTTGACTTAGGAAATCGTTTTGAAATATACATCGAAAAATATCCGACATTTGCGCCAATATCCATTATGTTTATTTCCTCACTTTTTTCGCCGATAAAATCGTAATCTTCATCAATAAATATTTCAAAAAGTGTAGTGAGATCACCCTGGCTTTTTATCGCACTTAACTTTAGCCCGTTTTTCAGCTTCATGTAATTAACAGAACTATCTTTGCCTGTAAAATACTTCAGTTTATAAAATTTTAATAAGCTTGCGAATCTAAAAATCGAAAACATTTTCAGCAGGTTTTTAGCTTTAGTTATCAGCATGTCATCCTTTTAAATATTTTTATAATTAATTGAAAGTAATAAAGAAATATGAGCAAAAAATTCTGAAAACAAAGCCATTTAAATAAATTTATTTAAAAAATTTTAAATTTATAAGTTATAAACTATGCTTTTTTAAGAATTATTAAGATAACCCCTAATTCTTCAATGATAAATTACGTAAAATATTGCTAAATTAACAATCTATATGGTAGGTTTTACTGTTGATATAGATTGGGCACCGGAAGAAGTTATTGCCGATACTTTAGCTTTATTTGAAAAATATTCAATAAAATGCACATTTTTTTCAACTCATCACAGCGAAATTTTAACTTTATGTAACAAAAAGCTATTTGAAGTAGCTGTTCACCCTGATTTTAGTCCCCTTTTTAAAGGAACTTCTAGTAAGACCTTTTCTGATATTCTTGATGATATACTCGACATTCATCCTAATGCAAAAGGAATTAGAACACATCATCTTATTGAAAGTATTGACCTTCTTCAAAGATATTCTGAAAAAAGACTGACATACGACTCAAGCATGTTTTTGCCCTATTACGATAATTTAAAACCTTTTACTTTATGGAATGGGTTAATTCGAATACCTTTTAACTGGGAAGATGACGTTCACTGGTCATACGGCTATTCATTTGATACTTTTGAATTTAATTTAAAGGAAGATGAACTGCAGGTATTTAATTTTCATCCAATACATATATATTTGAATACTGAAAATAAATACAGATATTATGAAGCGAAAAAATATTATTCCAACCTGGTAAAGCTTCAGGAATTAAGAAATAATGATATCAAGGGCACGCGTGATTTTCTGATAATGATGTTTGAAAAATGCAGGGAAGTGAATTATGAAACCATGACACAATATGATATAGCAATAAGACATTTGAGTAAATCTTTAATATAATTGTGATTAATGAACAATGCCATTTAAAAATAAAAATATACTTATTTCCGGCGGTTTGGGATTTGTTGGAAGTAATTTAAGCATCAGGGTTGCAGAGCTTGGCGCTAATGTACTGATAGTAGACAACATGCTTCCCCGCCAGGGTGGTAATATGTTTAACATTGAGCCTGTTAAAGATAAGGTGCGAATAAATATATCAGATATTCGTAATGCCACCTCAATGAACCATCTTGTTAAAGGAATGGATTATGTATTTCACCTCGCAGGACAGGTGAACCATGTTGATAGTGTTAAAAATCCTTTAAATGACTTATCGATTAATGTGGAAGGCACTCTTATAATAATGGAAGCTTTGCGTATAAATAATCCCACAGCGAAAGTCATATTTACCGGAACACGAGGCGAATACGGTTCTTCTCTAAAACTTCCGGTTGAAGAAAGCCACGCTATAAATCCTATAGGCATCTATGCGATAACCAATTTTGCGGCGGAAAGAATAGTCTTAACCTACCATAATCTTCACAAAATAAAATCGCTCTGTTTAAGAATTACTAATACATACGGTCCGCGCCACCAGATGATACATGATGAATATGGTGTATTCAACTGGTTTATACGCAAAGCAATGGATAATGGCATTATTCCTATATTTGGCGACGGGCGGATACTACGCGATTATCTTTACATTGATGATCTTGTTGAATCAATGATAAAAATTGCTCTAAAAGATGATGCCTATGGCGAAGTTTACAATGTTGGCAGCGGGATTCCAATTAGCTTTATTGACCTTGCAAAAAAAATTGTGCGAATAGCCGGACGAGGAGAAGTTGACTATGCAGAATTTACATCGGAAAGAAAGGCCTTAGAGCCTGGCGATTATTTCGCAGATATCAGCAGGATAAAGAAAACAATAGATTGGAAACCAAAAGTAAGCCTGGAAGAAGGAATTGAAAAAACTATTAAGTACTATTCAAAGTTTAAGCAACATTACTGGTAAATTTTCTTTCTCACTGCCTTAATTATAATATTTTTTTAATGAAAGTTTTTTTAGGTTTAAATAATACTGCCGGTATATTCACAAGCTTGAAAAAAGGGTTCAAACAACTTGGGATTCAAGCTGACTTTTACTCCTTCTCAGGGCATATTTTCGGATATGAAACTGATAGGACAATTAAGTATTCAAATTACGGATGGCTCAGGAAAATTCAGAAAATTCTCCTGATTATCAAGTTAATAATTAGATATAAATATTTTATATTTGATTCAACCGGGACTCTTTTCCCTGACTTTAAAGATATTAAGTTTTTTAAATTTTTCGGCCGCAAAACGATGGTCATATTTACAGGATGCGATATCAGACTACCCGATAAAGTTGCCAAATTCAAATGGAATCCATGTAAAGATTGCACCAATGATTACAAACGATTCGCCGGGTGTGTCCTTTCCACAAAACCCGAAAAAATAACTGGCATTGAAGGCGCATTTGACATACTTGTTAGCGCCGAAGAAGCTGCCGCTTCACTTAATAAAAAATATTTTACCACATTATTTCCTTTTGATATTAATAAATTTCACGCAAAATATGGAATCAACAATAAACTGAAAATTATCCATGCGCCGTCTAATCAAACATATAAAGGTACAAAATATGTTGTTGAAGCCATAGAAAAACTTAAGAATGAGTTTAACTTTGATTACAAAACAATAAGTGGCATAAAAGCAATAGATCTATATAAAGAAATTGAATCAAGTGACCTGGTAATCGATCAAATGCTTGTAGGTTTTTACGGTTTGTTATCCGTTGAAAGTATGGCAATGGGTAAACCGGTTATCAGTTACATAAGAGAAGATATATGGGAAAAAATTGGAGCAGATTGTCCCATTTATAATGCGAATCCTGATAATCTTTATGACGTCCTGTATAAAATACTTTCAAATCCCAATCAATTAGTTAAGGTAGGGAAGAAATCACGGGAATATACAGAAAAATATCATGATGCAAAAAAAATAGCCAAGCAGTATTTAGAAATCTTCGAAAGCAAGAATTAATTGCTAAAACGATTATTTAAAGAATCTTTAGTTTACGGCTTAAGCACTTACGTACAAAAATTTATTGGGGTTTTCCTGCTTCCATTATATACTGCGCTTTTAACACCTGAAGATTACGGAATACTTGATCTGCTTGGCACTTTGGTTGCAATCAGCATTTATTTTATAGTTTCAGGAACGGACTTAGCTTTAAGCTATTATTATTACCGTAAAGAACATCTTGAAGAACGCCCTATAATGATATCAACTACTTTATGGATGAGGCTGCTTTTTGCCGGGGGAGTTTTTATACTTGTAGCACTGCTTTCTAAACAATTTTCTTTATTATTGTTCGGCAAAGATTATTCGTTGTTTGTTTTTATAACAGGCTTATCACTCGCTTTTCAGGCAATATACTCCTTCTTCACTGACCTTATTAGATTTGAATTACGCCCATGGTTATATACATCAATATCAGTTTCAAATGTTTTGGTAAACATTTCTCTGAATATATATTTCATATTACTGCTTAAACAGGGAGTCCGGGGGGCGTTAATGGCAGGTGTTATTTCAAATTCGCTTATGGCAATTATAACTATTGCTTATGTTTTCAGGCGTTACAGGTTCGGGTTTTCAATAGATTGGTCTTTTAAAATTTTAAAATACGGCTCTCCATTAATAGGCACTGCCCTGGCGGTGTGGATTCTAAATACGACGGACAGGTATTTTCTCGCGCATTACCAAAGCGTTTCTAATGTTGGAATTTACTCGGTAGGCGCAAAGCTTGCTTCATTACTTGGTTTGATATCGGGAGCTTTGCAGATGGCATGGGCTCCTTTTGCAATGGATATTCAATACGAGTCAAATGCTAAACGAATTTATGCCAAGGTATTTCTCATATATTTTGTTGTAAATATTCTTGGAGTATTTTTTATTTCAATGTTTTCAATAGATATACTGAAAGTATTCACCCAGCCAAGCTATTATTCAGCCATGGTAGTTGTACCATTCCTTTGCATGAGTGTGGTATTCTGGAGCGGCTATTTTATTGTAGCTATTGGCATAGGTATTTCTAAAAAAGCGCAGCATACAATTTGGATAACTTTGCTTGCAGCAGGGTTGAATATATTGCTCAATTTCCTGTTAACACCTGCTATTGGTGTAGTTGGGGCAGCGTTTTCAATAATGTGCGCAAACTTTTTGGTATTCATTTTAACACTATCGGTTTCCCAAAAGCTCTATTATATAAAATATGATTATATGAAGGTTATTTTGCTTGCAATTCCCTCGGCAATTATTGTGGGCTTATCCTATTATTTTAATTTTATTCTTTCGGTAAGGCTGCCGCTGGCTGTAATTTATTTTATTGCTGCTTCATTATTCTTATGGAGCAATTACAAGAATTCTCCGGAGATAAAAGGTGCAATCGAA
>DASXTZ010000058.1:0-4552 GCA_036505135.1 Ignavibacteria bacterium | reverse complement strand
AGGCTGATGGTCAGGTTTAATACCCCGAATTCTGTATAGAAATCTTCTCCCTGCAATAATCCATTTTTTATCGGGATGCAGCGGTAGTTTCATCACCATATCTTCAGGGAAGGCAAAACGGGTGGGAAACATAGTTACATAGCGCGCATAATTCCCTTTATTTGCGTGACTTTTGCAAAACAAGGGAAGCGTCCCGCTGATGTGCTCCGGAGATATGTATAAGATTTTCAATTTGTGTTAAATATGCCGGGTTATTATTTGAAGTATTTCAAAAAGAAACACTATCAATTACTAAGACTATTATTTTTATAGGCCCTGTGAATTAATACTTGTGCGTATCATTTCCTTTCCGCGGATATCAAACTCGGGCGGAATGTAGCGCAGGAATTCAAAGTACCTTACAAGCTGGGCCGTTAATTGCTCAACATCAAATTTTTTCACAACCTCTTCATTAGCGGCGGGGATCATTCTTTTTTCATACAGTTCATTATATTCTATTATAAGATTTGCAATCTGCCTGGGTTGGTCTGGTTCGCAAATTCTTACCGCATCATAGCCCTTAAGGATCTGCTTGGCAGCGCCGTCCGGAACACATGCAAGGATCGGTTTTCTTGTACCCATGTATTCGCATAGCCGAACAGGAGAAACTACCTGGTCGCCATCTGCATTATTTATCATGAACCATAACACATCAGAGCCCAGCATATATTTCAAAGAGGTAATGTGATCAACATAGCCGGGATTAAAAATTACATCAGATAGATTATATTTTTTTATCATATCCAGATGCTCTCTTGATAAGCCTCCAAGGAAGCATGCTTCTATTTTACTGCGCAGCTCAGGTTTTTTATTGAATACAATAGTTAATGCTTCAAAAAAGTACTCAGGCGACATAAGGTCAAACAAGCTGCCCGAATGTGTCAAACGCATTCTATTTTTTTCAGGCATTTCACCCTGCCTTGCAAGCTTAAGATCTTCTTCATCAAAACCATGATGTATTATATTAATATCTTCATGTTTAAGATAATGATATTCTTCTATCAAATATTCTTTTATTCTGCGGTTAACAGTAATAACTTCATCTGTTACCCTGATAACTTCCTGTTCAAGCTTCATATTGCGCAATTTATGGTACCCAAGCGGAAAGAAAGCATTAGGCGAGTGAATCCATGAATCCTGGTAATCAATTACAAGCGGAATTCCGAATTTTTCTTTTAGCTCTCCGGCAGCAACAAGCGCTGAAAACGGAGGCGCAGTGGCATAAATTATTTCTATCTTATTATTTTCGATAATTTCAGTGCCAAGCTTAACCGCTTTTTTTATCCAGCTTTCCTGTTCATCAGGTATCGTTCTTAAGCGTTTCCAGTTTCTTTTCAATCTGCGGCGTGATTCATTTGGAATATGGGCAAGCTTCCTGCCTGTTAATAGGTTCTTTGCAGGTCCTTTTGTCCGGAATACCTGCACATTAAGCATGTTCGCTTCATCTAACAGGGAATCATCTTTAAAATAAGATGTCTTGGGGGTTGAAGTAAGTATTATCGGCTGCCAATCATGCTTAAGAAAATATTTGGCAAATTTTAAAGGACGAAGAACGAGCCCTCTTCCTTCAGGCGGAAAATGATATGTTATAATTAATACTTTTTTCAAACCCCTCCTCTAGCCTCTCCCCATTACACTATTATCAACTCTTTCTTTGAACTGTTTAACACTTCGCATTTGCCATTTTTTATTAAAATATCATCTTCAATTCTTACCCCTCCAACTCCTTCAACATAAATTCCGGGCTCAATAGTTACAACTGCACCTTCCGGAAGCGCCATATCCATACGCTGGCTTACACTGGGCAACTCGTGAACTTCAATGCCAAGTCCATGGCCCAAACCATGGCCGAATTTTTCACCATACCCAAAAGAACTAATATAATTACGCGCAACAAGGTCAACCTCTATTGTCCTGGCACCTACCTTTGCAGCATCAATGGCTTTTAATTGCGCATCAAGCACTATCTGATATATCTTTTTCAATTCATCGGAAGGTTCTCCAACTGCTATAGTTCTTGTTAAATCAGAGCAAAAACCATCATACACACATCCGAAATCAAGAGTAACCATGTCTCCTTTTTCAATAATTTTATCTGATGCAATTCCGTGAGGCAATGCACCGCGCCATCCGCTTGCTACAATCGGGTCAAATGAATCTTTTTCCGCTCCGAATTTCTTATGCCAGTAGGAGATTTCTGCAGATACATCTTTTTCACTTATACCAGGCTTAATTATGGTGAGTATCTTTTCAAAGGTCTTATCGGTAATTCGGGCTGCCTGTTTTAATTTTTCAATCTCATCGGGCAGCTTGCACATAGTAAGTGTTTCGATTTTTTCCGCTGCTGATATGAATTTAACAGCGGGGAAAGCCTCCTGCAGCTTTTCAAGCTGGTTATACGTTAAATGTGTTGATTCAAAAGCTGCTGATTTTATGTCTTCCTTTTCAAATATTTTTTTTAATTCATCAACTGCAAGGTAGTTTATATGGATTTCAAAATCCTTAACTTGTTTTGCCGATTGTGCTTTATACCTGAAATCTGTGATGAAATAATTTTTATTCTTAGTAATAACCACAATGGCAGCTGAACCTGAAAAACCTGTGATATATCTTATATTAGGGATATGGGTAATATAAAAGGCATCGGCTTCAAGCTGCTCACCAAGCATTTTCTGAATTTCGCTGATTCTTGACATTAATTTCACCTATATATTATAAAAGATACAAAGTTAGGGAAAAATTGGGCGGTATTCAATTGAATGTATTAACCCTTTAACCTTTGGCTGCTAATTTTCCAATAGTTCTTGATTTAAAATTTATAGAAGAGATTCTTTTAAGACAATTCAATGGTGATAATTAAAAAATAATTCCCCTTGACAAATGAGTTTTTATACTGTATATTTATACAGTGTATTTTTATACAGTAAATATTTAAAACATGCAAAAACTGACAAAAAGGCAGCAACACGTGCTGGAGTTTATCAAGCGCTATATAATAGAGAAGCAATATTCCCCTACCTATAAGGAGATAGCGGAAAATTTTGGTATTAATGTTAATGCCATCCAGCAAGTAGTAATTGCCCTCATTAAAAAGGGTTTTCTTGAAAAGGTGGAAGGTATTGCGCGCGGGCTCAGGCTTAAAGATAACCTGCCCTTTGAGATGAGCAGGATAAAATCAGCCGTTCACGTTATCCCTCTTTATGGAAATGTTGCAGCCGGCGAGCCCATCTTTGCCGATAGCAATATAGAGGGCTATGTGGCAGTTGAAAAACCGCGGCGCGCTTCGGGGACATTATTTTCTGTTACCGTGCGCGGCGATAGCATGGTAGATAAAAAAATAGTCGAAAAGGATAAGCTTATAGTGAGAAAGCAGCAGGTTGCAACGGACGGCGATATTGTTGTTGCACTGCTTGATGATGAAGTAACCGTGAAAGTTTTTAAGCAAAATGGAGGCAAACCATATCTTCAGCCTGCAAATGAAAGATATGAGCCTATCCGCAGACCGTTTAAGATACTTGGTATTGTAGTCGGTTTAATAAGAGATTATACTATTTCATAGAATTTCAAATTTCAAACAGCAGTTCTATAACATATCGGCGAAGATTATACATCATCATACGTAACTCTTATATTTTTCCTCTCTCTGCCTGCCTATTTTGCTGCGGGGGCAGGCATTGAGAGCCCTCTCCCCTAACCCCTCTTCGTATAGAGATTCTTGTCATTCTGAGCGAAGCGAAGAATCTTAGTAGTGCTAAAATTATCGGCCTTATGAGACCCTTCGCTTCGCTCAGGGTGACAATAATATTCGTGTTAATTAGTGGCGGGATATCAATGAATACAGCAAGAAATACAGGCAAAATAAGTTCATCATTTTTTATTCCGCGTGAAAGCTCGCGCTCTTCGCATTTGCTCAAGCGCGTACGCATGCTGCCATTATACGGTTTCCCGCACCATAAAGATATTGGCCATGAGCTAAGCGTTGAGCGAAACCGGTTCTTCATTCATCTTGACCTTGATTGTTTTTTTGCGCAGGTAGAGCAGCGCGATAATCCCAAGCTCCGCGGCAAGCCAGTTTCGGTTGGAGGCAATGGCGGCAATAGAGGAATTGTCATGACAGCCAGCTATGAAGCGCGGGCATATGGCGTACAAATTGGAATGTCAGTTGTAGATGCAAGGAAGCTATGCCCCGAACTTATTTCTGTGCCTTGCTACGGCACAAAATATGAAGCTATAGTTTTAAACATTCTTGAAAATATCCGCAATTATCTTCCGGAAGACTGTGTCGAGCAATACAGCATTGATGAATGTTTCCTTGATATAACACCCGTTGCAAAGGATTACTTCCAGGCAGCTAAATTCGCATGGAAAATTATTAAATTGGTGCATGAACTTGAAGACCTGCACGTTTCTATTGGGTTATCATTTACTAAGTCCTATGCAAAGATGGCAACTAAATTCAACAAGCCAAAAGGATTAACAATCATCCGTGAAGAGAACCGCGATATAATATATG
>DASXTZ010000057.1:0-2123 GCA_036505135.1 Ignavibacteria bacterium | reverse complement strand
GTCTTATAAGGTTTTTTAGGTCATGTTTTCTGAGGGAGCTCCAGAGAATAATAATAATAATTGAAAATGCGATGAACACCCACGCTCCCCTTCCAAATGCAAGAACATGGGGCAGCATAAAAAGAATTAACAGCGGAAGGTATGTTATTTTAAATTTATATTCGTTCCAGTAATATATTATTCCAAACATAAAAAATTCACCAAAAAAGGTTCCGCCGAAAACCCGATAAACTTTTAAACCACCGGGCAAATGCTGCACTGCTATGCCTGTTTCGGGCATTAAAACAACTCCGGTGAGAGCACTCATTATATAGATTATATTCGAAACAATAGCTACGGGAAGTATTAGCTTTATAAGGTACTCAAGCCCACCTCTTTTCAATAACAGCAGGAATGGAAAAAGTAACAAAGATAACCAGAGCTGCTTCAGCCTGAAAAAATATTCGATTACATCAACTTTATAGGCTATTGCACTTATTATGAATTGAAACAAAAGGTACAGCAAAATGAAGTTTACAATGATTAGTACCCGGCTTCTTAAAAGGTCGGTATATTCTTTCGAACAAAAGAATGAATAAATAACCAAACCGTAAAGGATAAGGTCTGAAATTCTAACATTGCGATACACAAAATATGCACTTGCAGGCAGAAGTCCAAGTGTACCGTTTTCTATAAAAAAAATAAGAAAAATTCCCCATGCCAGCAATTTAGCATTCAAAGGAAGCAAAAACCTATTTTTTCCCGAACCCAATTCGTTAATCGGAGATACCGGGTGATTGTCCCTGTACCGTATATTATTTCTATATTGTGATGTTACCCGTAACAATTAGTTGTTATATTATGTATATAATCTAATTTTTAGAATTTAAAGTTTCTAATTCTTTCTCTTTGTTTTTTTCGTAACTATAAGCAACTATAGCAATGTAATAATAAATAAGGAAAAATCCCCAAAGTATTGTTGAGACAAAAGAAATGGAGAAGCTAATTAAAGTAGCAACAAGCAATTGTGAAAGGAAAGCAATTAAAAAAAATGCACTTAAATTACCTTCAGGAATTTTGCGAATCAATTTAAACACTGTAAAAATATAATAAAACTGTAAAAATACAGCCAGCAATAGCCCAATAAGTCCATATGCAGCAAGAACGGCAGGCCATCCAACATCGCAAAAAGCACTGTAATAAATCTGTTCTTCACGGGATTCTGGTTTAACTACCCACATAGGATGCATGCCAATCCCTAAAAATAAATCATTTTCAGACCAAACCTTAAAAAGTGCATTATTTTGTACTATAATCCTGGATCCATAGGTTCCTTCGTTATACTTAACATCATCTTGCCCCTGGATGAGCCGGGCTTTAAGAGCATCTATATAATAATCTGATTCCGGAATAAATTGAATAAAACTGAAAATTACTGCCCCCGACATAATTATAAGAACTATAGCCTGTCGAAAAAGTACTCTGAATTGCCTCTTCCTTAAAGAGTGAAGCACAATCATTAAAAAAATTGTAAACACAAAACCTATCCATGCCCCCCTTCCGAAAGCAAGAATATGGGGGATTATAAATAATACCACCAGAAATATCTGCCAAATCTTAATTTTCTTTGTAATCCAATAGTATACAAATCCTAAATAAAACATCTCACCAAAGAAAGTGCCACCATAAACCCTGTAAACTTCGAGATTGCCCGGCAGCTGCTGCTTAATTATTGATACTCCGCCAAGAAAGGGAATGCCAGTAAGCGCACTCAGTATGTATAAAATATTTGAAATAACTGCAACGGGGAAGATTAATTTTATAAGAAAAGTAAAGCCATTGCGCTTAAATAAAAGTAAAAATGGAAAAATCAGGAAAGACTGCCATAGCCCCTTGAGCCGGAAAAAATATTCAATGGGATTAAAACCATACCGGATAAAGCTTATGAAAAACTCAAGAATTAAATATAATAAGAATAACTTTGCAATTAGAAGAGATTTACTTTTAAATAAGGTTTTATATTCCTTATAATAAATTAAAGAATATACTATTAAGGCATACAGTATAATATCAGATATCCTTACATTTCTGTAAACAAAATAATATTTTTCCGGAATCAACCCAAGAGTACCATTTTCAATGAA
>DASXTZ010000056.1:0-3451 GCA_036505135.1 Ignavibacteria bacterium | reverse complement strand
CTTCTTTTTAATTTTTCGGTAATAAGGGTAAAAAACGAATCTGTATCTTTATAATCGTTTAAAACTTTTAGATGTTCAGATGGTTTGTAGTTTCCTTTAATAATTTCTCCAATTTTTACTTCTGTGTATCTTGCTATGCCTTCCTGCCATATCTGAAATGAAAAATAACTATAATCTTTTTCATTAAGCAGGTTTTTGAACTTCTCTCTTTCAGTGAAATATTTTTTAAAATTATTCTCGAAATCGGACTCAGAAAAAGCAGCATCTCTTGCAGCAAGAGTCAATGTTTTATATTGGGCTGCCGTCTTATCATCTTCATAAGGAAAAGGGTAATTCAACATCCACATACCTGACCGGTCCCCTCCCGAAAGGTCTAGAGCATCCACGCTTTCATAATAATCGGGCCTGGTATACTGTAACTGGTGAAAATGCTCATGAAGTAAAGTGATTATCCATTCAAAACTCGACAGGCCTGTATTTTCAGGCTGCCCTGCCACTATAGTGTTTAAACCATTCACAGCCGGAAAAGTAGCCAAAAAATTAGTGCTGAATTGTCTTGACCTGACATAAATTTCGGTATTTAGAATGCTATCATTCCCAAGATTTTTAAAATCTGCTCCAGGGTTGGGATGATTTATAAGAAATTCTTCCTCATTTGTAACAAGCAAAAAAGCAAAGGTTGCAGTATTCCAGCCTTCCCACAATTTATTCCCATAGATATTAAAAATATTTAAAGCTTCTTTTATTCTTATTTTATCTTCATATCTCAGACCTTGAAATTTAGCTTGAGCATTTGAGAACCATAAAATAAAAAACAAAAAAACGAGGGCAGTTTTCTTAAAATTTTCCATTTAAAATTCATTTTCGTTCTAAGAAGGCCAGCCTGAGTCCAAGTCCGATAAAAATGCTGGCAGAAATCCATTTCAAAATCCCTGAATTAGTAAGCTTTAGCTTCAAATACTTTCCTATTTTATCTGCAAAGAGTGCAACTATGATATTTACTATTGTTCCGTTTATATTAAATACTACACCAAGAAACAATAATTGTTGAGTGATATTTTCTGAAGGCGAAATGAATTGCGGAAGAAAAGCTAAAAAGAATAAGGCAACTTTGGGATTTAAAACATTTGTAAGCATCCCCTGAAAAAAAACTTTTTTCAGGTTTGGTTTATTGCTATTTTGTGCGGACTCCAGTTTATAACCTGTTAATAAAACCTTGATCCCAAGATATACAAGATAGGCTGCACCAAGATACCTGATAATATCGTAAGCGGTTGGAACAGCTAGCAATAAACCTGTTAAAGCCAAACGATATTGCAACGGTATGCACAATACATCCGGCAGCAATTCCAAACGAGGATATTATCCCCGACAACCTGCCTTCACTGATGCTTCTTGTTATAATATACATCATATCAGGACCGGGAGTAATATTCAATACTAATCCCGCACCGATAAAAAGAATTACACTGTTCATATCCATGGACTATTCACCAAGCTTTTTTAATCTTTCAAGCCTGGCCTTTTCGTTTGCTTCAAGCCAGATATCCTTTGAAAGTAATTCATATGCTTTTTTAAAATGTGGTTTAGCCTCTTCATCTTTGCCAAGTAATACCAAACATTCACCAATTTCTTCACAAACATAACCGTCTTCTTCGATATTTTTTTCTTCAATCCACTTTTTTAAATTCAATTGTTTCTCTAATGCTTCTTCAATCCTTCCAAGCGAGCGGAAAGTCCTGGCAACACACCAGTTGGATATCATTATATCACGGTTTGAGTTATCTTCAGTGCTCCACTGTACATATCTTTCAAATAACTCTAATGCCTTTTCATATTGTCCCATGCCATGATAAGACCATGCAGTATTGTTATATAATGAGCCGAGCCAATGCTTAGCATGATTATCTTTGGTTTTTTCCGCCAAGTCTATTGCAATGTTATTCCATCTTAGTGATTCATCACCTTTTTCAAGGATCCCCATCATATGCGCGGCATCTATCGTATGATTATCTTCTGTTGTTTCAAGCCCCAGGCTATAAGCCTGCAAAAACAGCTCTCTTGCTTTATTAAAAACTTTAGATGAATTATATGTTCTGCCGCGCTCAAGGAGGTAACGGACCTTTGCACGCTTGTAATTGTTTTTTAATAATTTTTCCGCCTCGTCAAGAGTTTTATGAGCGTCCTCAAACTTTCTTTGAAGTCCTTGTGTTCGCCCAATTTGTGTCAATAGCTCAATCAAATATCCTGTATCCTTTGAAACTTTAGCATGGGGGAGAATTTCCCGGAATTTCTTCTCCGTTTCAGCAGGCTTTCCGTAGTTCCACAGTTTGTCAAAATCAGGTAATGTTTCTCGAATCATAATATTTAGAAATTATTTTATTTAATTAATGCTTTTTTCCCCAGCATTCTTCTTAATATTCCAATTTGACCAATATGATACGCTTCATGAAATGCAAAACCTGCATAACTTTTCTTTTTATCAATCTGGTCCGTTAAGTCAAGAGTTTCAAGATGTTTTGTTATAATTTCCTGGGATTTATCATACAACTCTAATAAGAGTATTATATCCCAGGCTTCTTCTTTTTTTATAGCTTCAGAGCCGGAAATGTATGATCTTGTAATTAAATCGCTGCAAATTTTTTCCAGGCCCATCTCTTCTAACATTTCATCACGGGTAACAACAATATGACCAATAATCCAGTTTATGCAATTACCGGCGGGAGGTGAAATAAGGCTTTCTTCCATGCTAACTCCGGTCATATTTGTTTTAAGTGCATAGCTATTATAAGAAAATACTGTAATTGTTTCCGTATTATGCATAAAAACTAAATTTTATTTTTCAATTATATCATAGGTATTACCGAAAGGGTCTTTAAACCAAAGATATTTGTTCCCTTCCTGAACTAGTGTACATCCATTTTCGAGCAAATACTTTTTTGCTTCTGCTAAATTGTTAACAGTAAACGAGAGAACCGGAGATTGATCATCTTTACTCTGTTCAACATAAAGCGTAAAATACCCGGTATCAAAAGCCAGCATATTCCTTGCTCTTTCAAGAATATTAAATCCCATAACCTTAACATAGAATTCTTCGGCTTTTGCAAGATCGTTAACTTTTATCGCAACACTATTATTTGAAATAAATGATACTTTCATTTTTTATTCTATCTGATTTTTTCCATAATTACGCCAAGTATATACTTAGCCCACCCATGATGCGCAATTTCTTCATCTGAAGGAAGAGCGTTCACGGCAAACCAACTGCTTGTTAAAATATCTGATGAAGGATTTATCTCAGGCAGTTTATCGGGAAAACAAGCGTAATGGAATATCAAGTGCCATGAGCCATCTCCGCCTGTAAACGATTCAATATGATCAAGCCTGGTATCTTTAATATCAATACCTGTTTGCTCTTTTGCAATCCTTACGACAGCATCGTCAGGATGTT
>DASXTZ010000055.1:0-5425 GCA_036505135.1 Ignavibacteria bacterium | reverse complement strand
AATTTGAAGCTTGCTATTTCGAGTTATGAAGATGTGCTGAGCATCTATACCAGGCAAAAATATTCGCTTCAATATGGAATGACAATTAACAATCTTGGAAATGCATACGGACTTCTTTCAAAGCATGAGAACAAGAAACAGAATCTTGAAAAAGCCATAAACGCGTATGAAAAAGCGTTAGAGGTTCGCTCACCCGATACTCTGCCAGTCCAATACGCCAATACAATGGCAAATTTAGGAGATGTATATCTTGATCTTGAAGAAATATCAGATGACCCGCTCTTGCTTGATAAGGCAATAGATTCACTTCAGGAAGCCCTTAAGGTAAGGACAATTGAAAAAACACCGCTTCAATACGGCGAAACTCAGTATTTGCTTGGAAAAGCCTATGCAAAACTTGCCCATATAGAAGATAAATCTGAAAATTACACTCGTGCCATTAAATCCTTCGATGAGTCACTACGCGTATTTAATGAAGAAACAAGCCCCGCTATGTTTAACCGTATTCAGAAGGAAATATCTCTGGCAAAGAAAATATTTTTTGTTTAAGGCTTATAATTTCAAAATCCTTTCAATTGATTTAATTCGTTGCAAATTTGTGTAAATTTGCGGCAGTTTTTCTTTTCACAAAAAACATACCAAAATATGATATAAATCATATTTCTCATCATTTCCAACTATTAATTTTGTATAATGAAGTTTTATAAAACCTAAGGAGAATTTCAATATGTCAGATAAGAAAGCTGATCTTGCCGGGCCCGGCATAAGTACTTATGAAGAAGTTGAAAAGATACTTCCCAATGATTACAGCTCGCCCTTAAACAAAAAAGATACTCAAATAGCCCTTTATGCGGCTAAAGATTATATAGAAAAGAATCTTTGCAAAGAGCTTAACTTGATGATGGTTCAGGTTCCGCTGATAGTTGATAAAGAAAGCGGAGTTAATGATAACTTAGACCGTGATGGTTCGCGCACTCCCGTTGAGTTTCCGTGCGGATTGGGATTGCCAAAACGTATCGAAGCACAGGTTGTGCAGGCAGCAACAAAATGGAAAAGAGTTGCCTTAAAGCAATTTGGATGCAACGTTGGAGAAGGTATAAATACCGATATGCGTGCTGTGCGCAAAGATTATTTTCTTGACCATGACCACTCCAGTTATGTTGACCAATGGGACTGGGAAAGAGTTATGACCGATAAAGAAAGAAACATAGCATTTCTTAAAGACATTGTGAGCAGGATATGGAAAGTGTTAACCGGAGCGGAAGAATATATCCAGAATATGTTTCCCAAATTAAAAGACCCGCGCTATCCGAATCTGCCTAAAGAGCTTGTGTTTTTACATGCAGAAGAAATTCTTGAAAAGTTTCCAGACCTGCCCAGAAAACAGCGCGAAACAAGAATACTTCAGGAATACCCGGCTATATTTATCATTGGAATTGGCTATGTGTTGAATGATGGATATCCGCATGAAATGCGCGCCGCAGACTATGATGACTGGATAACTGATACATCAGAAGAAACCGGAAAACCAACACATGGACTTAACGGGGATATACTTGTTTGGAACCATGTGACAAAACGCAGACACGAGCTATCATCAATGGGTATTCGCGTTACTAAAGAAACTCTTGTGAAACAGCTTGAAGCATCGAACCTTATGAATTATCTGAAGCTGCCTTATCACCAGGCTATTATGAACGATGAAATACCTTTAAGCGTTGGAGGCGGTATCGGACAGGCAAGGACGCAAATGCTCCTTCTCAGAAAGGCTCATCTTGGGGAAGTAACTGTTACTGTATGGCCAAAGAAACTGAAAGAGATCTGCGAAAAGAAAAATATTCATGTTTTAGAATAAATTTTGTGGCTGCTGCATAATTACTTTCTCCTTTTGATTATATAGCACACAAACTGCCCGGTGTAAATGCCGGGCTCTTTTTTTGTAGTGTATAAAACATCCGAAGTCTTTCCCATAGGGATGCCTTCGGCAAAAGACTTCGGATGTTTATTAGTTTTCGGAAGTTTAATTCATTGCAAGAGCCGTGTTTATCCATTATTTTTTAATATGAAGATAGAATTATTGCCTCTGGTTCCATCGGATTTCCCCAAACTAATATCATGGGCAGTATCTGAAGATTTTCTTTTACAATGGACGGGCAGAACATTTACATATCCCTTGGATGAAGCCCAGCTAGAGAAATATTATAAGCCTTCCACCGCATATAATACTGCAAGGCGGATACTTAAAGCAATTGATCCTTTAAACTCAAAACATATTGGCAACATAACAATAGACTGGACAAAAACACAACAAAATGAGGCAGTGCTGGCTTGTATAATAGTAGGTGATGCTGATTATCATGGCAAAGGGGTGGGTGAGCAGATTGTTAATGAGGCATGCAGGATAGCGTTTAATGAGCTGGGTAAAAAAAAGGTATTTTTAAATGTTTTTGATTTTAATACTGCGGCTATCAGATGTTATGAAAAGTGCGGATTTAAACAGGTTTTCAGGGGAAAGTTAATTATTAATGGCAAAGAATATGTAAATGTAAGGATGGAAAAAATCAGTTTAAAAAGTTAAACAGTCTAACTATCTCCAAACATTTTTAACGGGAAAATTGTTATCCTTTTTAAGGAGATTAGTGTGTACTTTATTCAAAGAATAGATAATTGGGCGGAAAAACATCACCCTATGTGGATAGATTTTTTAAGGATTCTTCTTGGATTGACCATATTCTATAAAGGCATTTACTTTATAGTAAATTCATCGGCATTTGTCGATTTGCTGCGCGGGACAAGTCTTGAATTCCTTTCGTATTTTGCAGTACATTTTGTTATCGCCGTTCATGTTTTGGGTGGGCTTTTAATTGCATTCGGTCTTTTGACAAGGTTTGCAGCAATTATACAGATACCTATACTGGCTGGAGCATTACTTTTTGTAAACTTACCTAATTCATTAAAGGCAGTTAACTTTGAAACTGAGCTTTCTGCAATAGTTTTATTTTTACTGCTATTTATCCTTGTTGAAGGTTCCGGGCCACTATCGGTTGATGCTTATTTAAGCAAACATCCGGAAGAATAATTTTGTAATGAATTTAGCTGTTTAGTCAGGGCTTACAAAAGGGCGTTTAAATATTATAACGAACTTTGCTCCGTGTTTATTTATTATTTCCCATTTTCCCTCAAGCTGGTTAACAAGCATTTCTACTAAATTTAAGCCGAGTGAGTTGAGGTTGTATAAATTGAATCCTTCAGGCAGTCCAATGCCATCATCTTTAACAGTTAGTTTTAGGTTAATCTCATCATGCGGTTCAATAGAAATTTCAATCTTACCCTTCTCCTTTCCTTTATAGGCATACTTTAATGCATTTGAAACAAGCTCGTTTGTTATGAGGCCCATTGGTATTGCAGTATCGGGATCCAGCTCTATTTTATTGGTGTTAACTTTGTAACTGATGCTTCTCCCGTTATTTTGATAAACCGAAAACAGATATGATAAAAGCTGTTTAATATATTTTTCAAAATCAATGCTCCTGATGTTTGCAGAAGTATAAAGCTGTTCATGGATTAAAGCCATCGAGCGTACCCTGTCCTGTGTCTGCTGCAGAAAATCCGTCGAAGCGCTGCTTGTATTGTTTGATTGCAGGCTAATAAGGCTGCTTATAATTTGCAGGTTATTTTTTACCCTATGATGAATTTCTTTCAGAAGAATTTCCTTTTCGTACAGGGCAGACTTTAACTCTTCTTCCTGCAGCAACCTATCTGTTACATCAATGGCTATTCCCCCGATAAACATATCTTCTTTAACTAAAAAAACTGGGAACTTATAAACAAGATAATTGCCTAACGTGCCGTCTTGTCTGTATGCACGTTCAATTACCTGAATTGCTTTACCGGTTTTAAAGACTTTTTCCGAATTAGCTATATGCTCCGGTGCAATTTCGGCATCTTCAACTTCATGCAGTGATTTTCCGAGCAGCGATCCGTTTGTTTTGAACTTTATGCTTTCTATTTCCTTATTAACATAGATGAATCTGTGTTCTTTATCGGTAACCCATGCAACTGCGGGCAGGTGTCTCATAAAAGCATTAAATCTTTCTTCGCTTAAGCTTAACTCCGCTTCGATTCGTTTTCTTTCCGCAAGCTCTTTTTGAATTTTTTCATAAAGCTTTGCATTAGCCATTACTATGGCAAGATGGTTGCTTAAGGCCTGGAGTATCCTAAGATCGGTTTCTGTGTAAGTATTATAGTTATAGCTGAATACATGTAGCGCTCCGGTAATGCTATCTTTTGTATGCAGTGGGCAAATTATAGCTGATTTGGCTCCTTTATCAGAGGGATCGATATCCTGTGCTTTAATAAATCCTTTACTGCTTGTGTAAATAGTTTTGCTTTCTGAAATTGCGTTTAAATAATCATTGAGCAGCAGCGCCTTTCCCTTAAGAATAACCTTTGCATGTAAACCTTTTCCGCTTCTGTCCAGCTTAATTAGGGGGTGTATAGAAACATCCTTGCTCATTTTATCTTCCCATTCGCATTCAATTTTTAAGCTATCGCTCTCAGAGTCATAAGAAGTTATTGCAAGATTATCAATCACCATTATTTTTGAAACAATATTATTAAAGTTCATAAATATGGTTTCAAGGTCAAGGCTTTGGTTAAGTATTTTTCCTGCGTTATATATTAGCTCGGTTTCAGAAGCTTTTTTCTGAAGCTCTTCTTTTGAACTTACAAGATCGGTAATATCCCTCAAATTTATTAGAACCGAATTAAATACCGAGTCGTATAAAAGGTTTTGAATATATCCTTCAAACCAAACTTCTCTGAATAATTTAGTATGATATTTCCAAACGAATTTCTGTACACTGTTGGGTTTTTCTAAAACTTTGGAAAATATTTCTCTGAAATTCTCATGGTGATCCGGGTGTATGTAGTCAATAATGTTTGAAGAACGTACCGCGCTGCAGGGTAATCCAATAAATTTGCATGCCCCGGCTGCACAATATTTTATCATCCCTGTATTATCAAGTAAAAGTATGCCATCCTGGTTTTTTTCCGTCAATTTTCTGTAAAACTCTTCGCTGTTCCTTAACTGCTGCCGGATTATATTCATTTCGGTAATATCGCGAATTGTAGCAAGATGCATTGCTTCCTTTTCCCAGCTTATTGAATTAAAATTTAACTCTATTATTCTTCTATTTTGATTCTCTCCGGTTATTTCAATCTCGGTGTGAAGATTTTCTTTAATCGGCAGGGCAATCTTTGACTTGATGAATGAATAGGGGTTTCTTCCCAGAATTTTCTCTGCAGCTTTATTTGAAAAAACCACATTCCCATTTTTATCAATTACAAGAAGCCCGTCGAGGCTGGATTCAATTATTGTTTCAAGCTTTTGCTGAGTTTGCAAAAGCTCTTCTTCCTGCACTTT